>NZ_JAJEQN010000012.1:0-83264 GCF_020687335.1 Anthropogastromicrobium aceti | reverse complement strand
GTGTAAGTCCGGTTCGGAGGGGAGTTCTCGGAAACCTACCATAGCAATATGGCAAGGCGCCGGGTTCTTACCCTACTGTATTCGTCAATCGGTGCGATTCCATTTGCCACTATGAGCAACCGGGAATGGGGACAGATTGGAAGCAATTATTTAAGAGGATTGTTTGCACTGGCATTTCAGGGATTTTTTATCATGGTGTGTGTGGGCATTTATTCTGTGCTGGTTGCAAACATACAGGTATCAGACAATGTGCATACAGCACTGCTCAGTGTAATGGCTTATACAGTAATACTGTGTTTCAGTCTTATGAAAACAGGTAATTTCTCAAAGAGCATCTTTAATGCACATTAAATGTAGAAAAGGAGACGATAAAAATGGCTTTTGTATCAGTACCAAAAGATTTGACAAAAGTAAAAAATAAAATTATTCTCAACCTTACAAAACGACAGCTTATCTGCCTTGGTATTGCAGCAGCAGTAGGGCTTCCGTTTTATTTCCTGTCAAGGGAATTGATTGGTTCGAGTAATGCGGCAACCGGGATGTGTCTGTTGATGCTTCCGGCTTTTTTATTTGCCATGTATGAAAAAGATGGACTTCCTTTAGAAAAAGTCCTCAAAAACGTGATTACAGTAAAATTTATCCGTCCCTCGGTACGGAAATATGAGGTGGAAAACCTCTATGAAAAAAAGAAAATTTTGACAAAAGCGAAAGGAGGTACCGTTCGTGGAAAAAGTAAGAAACGATAAGAATCTTCCAGAGCAGACAGAAGAATTTTCCCATCCGGATGACTGGTGGCTGGATGAAGAGGATTCTGCTGATGGTTTACCAGTGTTTGATCCGGACGAGGCAGAAGATTATGCAAAGGACAGACAGCGTTTGACGGGAGTACCGATGGTTACTGGGTATGAAGCACTGGAGCGACACCGAGGTGTCCGCAGACCAAGACGTAAATTAAGCAGACGGGAAAAACGTGCTTGGAAAAAAGCCCAGAAATATGAACTGAAATTACATAAGGCACACGAAAAAGAAGAAAGAAAACTTGCGAAGCAGGCGGCAAAACAGGCTGTTCGTGAAGAAAAGGCGGCACAGAAACAGGCAAAGAAAGAAGAAAAGCATAAAAAAAAGACAAAGTCGCCGGGTTCTGTAAAATCCAGCGGAAAGAAAGGTACTGTAAAGAAAATATCCAGTACGAATAAAGAAGATAGAAATAAAGGGAAAAATATTACCGCACAGCAGTCCATTCCATACAGGGAAATGGGAAAAGACGGAATTTGTCGTGTGGAGGATGGGTATTATTCAAAGACGATTCGTTTTTATGATATCAACTATCAGTTAGCACAGAATGAGGATAAAAATGCAATTTTTGAGAACTGGTGTGATTTCCTGAATTATTTTGACAGCACCATCCATTTTCAGTTGTCCTTTATCAATCATCACAGCAACATGACGGAATATGAAGATGTGATCCGTATTAAAAAGCAGAATGACAGTTTTGATGATCTGCGTATGGAATTTGCCCAGATGCTCAGAAATCAGTTGGCAAAGGGAAATAATGGTCTTGTCAGAACCAAGTACATTACATTTGGAATTGAAGCTGACAATATCCGGGAGGCAAAACCAAAACTGGAACGTATCGAAACAGATATACTCAATAATTTTAAGGTTTTTGGGGTATCTGCATATCCGTTAAATGGGGTAGAGCGTTTGCAGATCATGTATGAAACATTCAACCAGAATGTCAAAGTGCCATTCAAGTTCAGCTATGATGATATGCTGCGTACCGGGCTGAATACAAAGGATTATATTGCTCCATCCAGTTTCCTGTTCAAAAATGGAAAGGATTTTCAGATGGGAGATACCATCGGAGCAGTATCCTATCTGCAGATACTGGCACCAGAGCTGACGGATAAAATGCTTGCTGAATTTCTGGAAATGGACTGTAACCTGCTTGTTAATCTGCATATCCAGTCCATCGACCAGATGAAAGCGATCAAATTGGTCAAAAGTAAGGTTACGGATATTAACCGCATGAAAATTGAGGAACAGAAAAAAGCGGTACGCTCCGGATATGATATGGATATTATACCGTCTGACCTGAATACATACGGTGGGGAAGCGAAAAGACTTCTGGAAGATTTACAGTCAAGGAATGAAAGAATGTTTCTTGTGACTGTGGTGTTTTTAAATACAGCAAAAAATAAACAGGAGCTGGAAAATGTGGTATTTCAGACGGCAGGTATTGCACAGAAATACAATTGTGCATTAAAAAGACTGGACTATCAGCAGGAGCAGGGCCTTATGAGCAGTTTGCCGCTTGGAAGAAACTGGATTCCGATCAAGCGGGCATTGACTACCACATCGACAGCTATTTTTGTCCCATTTACGACGCAGGAACTGTTTATGGGTGGGGAATCTATCTATTATGGGTTAAATGCCCTGTCTAATAACTTAATCATGGCAGATCGGAAAAAGCTGAAAAATCCCAATGGTCTGATACTTGGTACTCCTGGATCTGGTAAATCCTTTGCGGCAAAAAGAGAGATTACCAATGTATTTATTGTCACAAAAGACGACATTATTATCTGTGATCCGGAGGGTGAATATTTTCCGTTAGTCCGGGCATTTAACGGGCAGGTTATCCGTATTTCTCCGACCAGTCATGATTACATCAATCCAATGGATATTAACATCAATTATGCGGATGATGACGATCCGCTATCGTTGAAATCAGATTTTATCCTTTCGCTTTGTGAACTGGTAGTAGGAGGAAAAAACGGTCTGGAACCAGTGGAAAAAACAATCATTGACCGATGTGTGCGTCTGGTATATCAGGACTATCTTTCAGATCCGGTTCCGGAGAAAATGCCAATCCTGGAAGATCTATATAATCTGCTTCGCAAACAGGAAGAGGCTGAGTCGCAGCGGCTGGCAACGGCACTGGAAATCTATGTAAATGGTTCCCTGAAGGTGTTTAATCACCGCACAAATGTAGAACTGAACAATCGTTTGGTATGTTTCGATATTAAAGACCTTGGTAAACAGTTAAAAAAACTTGGCATGTTGATTGTTCAGGATCAGGTTTGGAACAGGGTAACAGTCAACCGTTCTGCTCATAAATCCACCAGATATTATATTGATGAGTTCCATCTGTTGTTGAAAGAGGAACAGACAGCAGCATACAGTGTGGAAATTTGGAAAAGATTCCGTAAATGGGGCGGTATTCCGACTGGTATCACGCAGAACGTAAAAGATCTGCTTGCATCAAGGGAGATCGAGAATATCTTTGAAAACTCAGATTTTATCCTGATGCTTAACCAGGCATCCGGTGACAGGCAGATTTTGGCAAAGCAGCTCAATATTTCACCACACCAGCTTTCTTATGTAACAAACAGTGGAGAGGGAGAAGGTCTGATTTTTTATGGAAATACAATTATTCCATTTAAGGACAGATTCGATAATACCCTTATGCTTTATGCGTTAATGTCATCGAAACCAGAAGATGTAGAGAAGCGTGAAAAACTCGGCATCAAAGGCAGAGACGATAGTTAAAGGGGTGACAGCAGAGCATGAGAAAATGGGTGGCAGGATTGTTACTTTCTATATCTGTTATATTGCTTACGATCAGTCTGTATTTCTTAATTGGATTTTTTATGCAGGAAAGACAGGATAATCAGTTACAGCAGGAACTGCAGGAGCTAATGCAGAAAAGAGAGGATGAATCGGAAGAAGATGCTTCCGGCGATTCTTTGATAGAGATAGATGCTGGAATTTTGGCATTGCATGAAGAAAATCCGGATTGTATTGGCTGGCTGACCATTGATGGAACGAGAATAGACTATCCGGTCATGTACCGGCCCGGAGATAAAAATTATTATCTGCATCGGGATTTTAACGGGGAATATTCTGCAAATGGTTGTTTATTTCTGGCAGAGGAATGTGTACCAGGAAATTCGGACAATCTGATCATATATGGACATCACATGAACAGTGGAAAGATGTTTGCTGACCTTGAAAAATATAAGGACGAAGGATTTTACGAAGAACATCCGACAATCCTGTTCCGCACGATATGGGGAAATGAACAGTATCAGATATTTGCAGCATTTACAACACCCGTTTATACAGGGAATGATTTTGATTATTACAGTTTTATCAAAGCGGGAACAGTGGAGGATTATAAAAAATTTGTTGCTTCCGTTAAGGAAAAATCACTTTATCAGACAGGAACAACAGCAAAATACAGAGATAAGGTACTTACACTGTCTACCTGTGAGTATTCCCAGAAAAATGGGCGTATGGTACTGGTTGCAAAGAAAAATAACGGAAAATTACCATAGATCAGGAGATGATGACCATGCAGGAGCATGAATATAAAGCAAGGGACAAGACTGTCCAGAAGATGAGCCGGGATGGACTCCGGGAAAAAAATCTCCGCAGTAAAAAGGAAAAGCGGATTACCGGGCGTGAGGCAGATGAGAAGAAAACAGCCGGACACAGGGAACAGGAGCTGGACTTTGGAAAGGTCAGAAAAACTCATACTGCAGAAGAAACAGTTGAGGGAGTGAAAGAAGGAAAACACAGACTGCAGTCCAAACACGCTTTTCTGGAACAGGAAGAACTTGCAGAAGCGGAAGAAATGGAAAACTCAGAAATGAGTGATGATAAAGCAGGCGGGAAGAAATCTCCGTCTGTTTCACGTTCCAGACTTCGTAAAGAGAGTATCCGGGGACATCCGGGACGTGATGCTGAAACATCGGAACCGGACAGGCAGAGCCGAAAGAAAAAGATGGTTGTAGCTTATGCAGCGAAAGAACAGAAATGCTACCATGAAAAGTCAGAAGTTGATGAAAAATCAATGGAAGATTTTCGGGAAGAGATTAAAGGAAAGACGAAAAGGGAACAGACGCTAAAAGAACAGAAAAAATCAAAATCCCGTCTTTCCTTTGAAGATGAAAGTAAAGGTATGATTCCCGGTAGCGGAATGGCAAGAAAGGGAGCAACCGTTGTTTCAGAAACGGTATCTGCCTATGGTCAGAAAAAAATCAGAGAGGATACCGATGATAATGCTGCTCTTGATGCAGCAGATCAGATGGAACTTGCGGGAGAAAGTCTTGCAAGAAAGTCAATTTACGTTCGGGAACGGTTGAAAGAAAAACGACAGAGAAATAATCGGTTAAGGGAATCTGTTCTGGAAGAAACAGAAAAATCCCGTTTGCAGTTTGGTACCAGTGTTTCCAATGAAGCAAAAAAGGCGGTTCAGAAAGAAGCAGAGCAGAAGAAACAGTCTGCATTAAAGAAATTACTGCAGAAAAAGCGTTACCAGAAGCAATATCAGGCTGCGAAACAGGGAAAGGCTGCGAAAGATGCAGTTCTTGTAAATGCACAGCGATTTACGGAGAAAGCCAAGGCTGCGGTTAAGGAGATCGTGGCACAGAACAGAAATATCCTCCTGTCCATAGGAGTTCTGATTCTGCTGTTTGCATTGATGACAACCAGTCTTTCAAGCTGTGCAGCATTATTCCAGGGTGGTTCCAATGCCATTATTTCTACCAGTTATTCCAGTGAGGACGAGGATATTTATGCTGCGGAAAATGCTTATGTAGCCTTGGAAAATGCACTGAATGAACAGATTAACCAGATGAAAGCAAGTCATTCTGACTACGATGAGTTCCAGTTCCAGATTGATGAGATCGGACACAATCCGTATCAGCTTATTTCTTATCTGACAGTCAAGTATGGCGGTTTTACCTATGCTGAGGTTGCAGACGAGATTCAGGATATTTTCAGGGAGCAGTATGGCTTATATACAGATTCGACAAGAGAAACTGTAACAGAAAAGAAAACTGTCAGGGTTGGAGAATCGCTGGGACAGGTTGTGACCAGTGGATATTGCAACTGTCCGATTTGTTGCGGGCAGTGGAGTGGAGGCCCGACTGCAAGTGGAGCATATCCACAGGCAAATCACACGATTGCGGTGGATGCTTCCAATCCATTTGTGCCAATGGGAACCCATGTTGTTATGAATGGAGTGGAATATGTAGTAGAAGATACAGGAGCATTTGCAAGCTATGGTGTTCAGTTTGATGTATTTTACAGCGATCACGCTTCTGCATCAGCACATGGGCACCAGACCTGGGAAGCATACATAGCAGACAGTAATGGAAGCCAGGAGGTGGAAGTAACTACAACAAGAGAAGTAAACCGGCTGGATGTAACACTTACCAACCATAACCTGGATGCCGTTTTAAGAAACCGTATGACAGATAAAGAGCAGGAGCAGTATGACGCTTATAACAAATACTATGGAAATCGTGATTACCTGTTTGACCTTAACAAGATTCCGACAGGTGGGGCAGGCTTTGGATACGATATTCCGGCAGAAGCACTTTCAGATCCGCAGTTTGCCAAGATGATCCAGGAAGCGGAAAAATATCTGGGCTATCCGTATGTCTGGGGCGGTGCATCGCCATCTACCAGTTTTGATTGTTCTGGTTTTGTATGCTGGGTAATCAATAACTGCGGAAATGGATGGAACGTGGGAAGAGCAACAGCGGACGGACTTCGTTCTTATTGTTCCTATGTATCTCCATCTGATGCAAAGCCGGGCGATCTGATTTTTTTCCAGGGAACTTATGATACGCCGGGAGCGAGCCATGTTGGAATTTATGTAGGAAATAACATGATGATTCATTGTGGAAATCCGATTCAGTATACAAGCATTGCAAGTTCTTACTGGCAGCAACATTTTATGGCATTTGGCAGACTTCACTAGAAGGGAGCGAACAAGAGATGAATATGCGATTAAAAAAGGTTCTGGATGACATTCAGAAAACTGAAAACAAGATTCTGGAACTGCAGGAGCATGTAAGGCAACTGAGAATCCAGAAAAAGCAGATGGAAGATGCAGAAATCATTAAGGCAATCCGTTCCATGAAAATGGATAGCCGAAAGATGCTGACTTTTCTGGATGGAATTCAGAACGGAACAGTTACCATGCAGTTTGATGAAGAGGGCAATCTTTCTATGGATAGTTCTGAAACAGGTATAAAGAAAGAAGAAAATATGGATAGCGAAATGTCAACCGGACTGATAGAAGAAAGAGAGGATTTGGAAGATGAAGAATAAAGTAATGAAAAAAGTTTTAATGATTATGCTGTCGGCAACGATGCTGATTGGTTCTGCCAGTGTGACCGCTTTTGCACAGGCAAATGAAAACGCAGAGCAGGCTGAAACTGCGGAACAGGTGATAGAAGAACAGCCGACGGAGCAGCCTGCCACAGAGGGAACACCATTTTCCACGCCGGGAAACGGACAACTTGTGGATGATAAGGAGAATGACAGCTCCAAGCAGTTTCTGACTGTCCAGACAAAGAATGGAAATACCTTTTATATGGTTATTGATCGTTCCGGTACTTCTGAAAATGTGTACATGATGTCACTGGTAGATGAACAGGATCTGGCAGAGTTCTTAGATGAAAATGAGGAAACCGAGAAAAAAGAGGAATCTGCAGTTGTTCTTCCGGAAATAACCACAACACCAGAACCGGAAACTACCGTACAGCCAGAAACAGAAGTAAAACCGGAATCCAGTGGTAATAAAATGTTTGGTTCTGCAGTCCTGGGTGGCGGCATTGTACTGGTATTCGGCGGTTTAGCTGCTTTTGCTTTAAGTAAATTTCGAAAGAAAAAAGAGGACGGTATTGTAGAGGAAGGTCTGGAATTTGCTGATGACAGTTACATCAATGAAGATGAAGAAAATGCGGAAGATCAGCAGAAATAACAAAAAAGCATAAGGTATGGAGAAAGGGCAGTTCTTTATGGACTGCCTTTTTGACAGGAACAGGAGGAAAATATGGCGAAATTTTTAGTGATTGCAGAGAAACCAAGTGTGGCACAGAGTCTTGCAAAAAATTTATCTGCTTATCAGAGAAAGGACGGGTATCTGGAGGGGAACAGTTGCATTGTTAGTTGGTGTCTGGGGCATCTGGCAGAGTATGTTCCACCGGAAATCTATGATGAAAAATATGCAAAATGGCAGTTTGAGGATTTACCGATTATTCCGGAAGTATGGAAAGTTCAGGTATCAGAGGATAAAAAGAAGCAGTTTGATGTGATATGCAGCCTGATGAACCGGGCAGATGTAGCATATCTGGTGAATGGCTGTGATGCCGGAAGAGAAGGAGAACTGATTTTTAAAAGAGTTTATGATCTGGCAGGCTGTCAGAAACCAGTGAAGCGTCTGTGGATCAGTTCAATGGAAGATGAAGCCATTCAGAAAGGATTTCAGTCCTTAAATGACGGGAGAGACTATGCAGGTCTTTGTAATGCTGCGGTATGCAGGGCACAGGCAGACTGGCTGATCGGAATGAATGCAACGAGAGCTTACACAACCAGATATTTAAAACGTCTGGTAGTTGGCAGAGTGCAGACACCAACGCTTGCTATGCTGACGGAAAGAAAAGAGAAAATTGAGCATTTCAAGAAAGAAGCCTATTATAAGGTTTCCCTGTCAGATGGAAGGCTTGCGGTAATTTCAGAAAATATTCAGTCTGAAACAGAAGCGGAAGAATTAAGAAAACTCTGTGATGGAACAGAAGCTGTTGTGACCAGAGTGAAAAGAGAACAGAAAAAGACTTCTCCGCCCAAACTTTATGACCTGACCAGTCTGCAGAGGGAAGCAAACCGATTTTTCGGATACACTGCACAGAAAACATTGGATATGCTGCAGGAACTGTATGAAGAAAAGATGGTTACTTATCCGAGAACAGACAGTCAGTATGTAACCGAGGATATGAAAGAAACGGTAAAAATGCTTGCCGAAGGCATGACAGATTTTCTTCCGTTTCTGGAATCTGGACAGATTAGGGGAAACATAGATCGTGTGGTTAATAATGCAAAGGTATCTGATCATCATGCAATCCTGCCGACAAAAGAAGCAATGGAAAAAGGCATGGGAGGACTTTCCGGTGGAAAGAAAAATCTGCTGATGCTGATCGGACAGCAGCTTGTTCAGGCAACAGGGGAAGAGTACCTTTATGAGCAGACAGAAATTTCCGTACAGTGCAAAGAACATGAATTTACTGCGAAAGGAAAGCTGCCTGTGCAGATGGGCTTCAAAGAAGTGGAAGAAGCCTTTCGGAAATATTGTGTGAAGGATAAGAAATCTGATGAACCAGATAATAAGACAGAACTTCCAGAAGGATATGAGGAAGGAATGACTCTTGTTCCTGTGAAAGCAGAGAAGAGTACCCATTATACATCCCCGCCGAAGATGTTTACCGAAGATACCTTGCTTGCAGCAATGGAAACAGCGGGGAATAAGGAATTTGATTCTGAAACAGAGAAAAAAGGACTTGGGACACCGGCAACCAGAGCGAATATCATCGAGAAGCTGGTATCTTCCGGTTATGCGGAACGTAAAGGAAAACAGATTCTTCCTACCGTAGCAGGATGTGAGCTGATCCATGTAATGCCGGAGAATCTGAAATCTGCAGGCCTGACAGCAGAATGGGAGAATCAGCTTCTGATGATGGAAAAGGGGGAAATCCAGGAAGATGAATTTATGAATGGGATTGTATTCATGATTAATGAGATTCTTTCTATGTGCAGGGCAATTTCGGAAGAAGAACGGAACCGTTTTCAGACTGCAAAGGAAGTAATCGGGAAATGCCCGGTATGCGGTTCTGATGTATATGAGGGTAAGACCAATTATTACTGCTCTGACAGAAACTGTCAGTTTGCTCTGTGGAAGTCGAACCGCTTTCTGGAAAGTATGAAAAAGTCGATGGATAAAAAGATGGCGGTGGAGCTTCTGAAAAAGGGGCGTACCCATGTGAAAGGATTGTATTCCAAGAAAAAAGACAGCAAATTTGATGCCGACCTGGTACTAGGAGTGGAAGATGAAAAAGCCAGATTCAGTCTTGAGTTTCCTAAAAAGAAGAAATGAAGCACAGATGGAAGGAGGAATGATTTATGGCTCATTTAGATGAGATACGGGGACTTGCAGAATATCATGCAACCCGTATCAGCAGTTCACCGAGAGACTGGATGAATTATCTGGATACTGCAGCCAGACTGTATAGGTATCCATTTATGGATCAGCTTTTGATCCACGCACAGCGTCCAAAAGCAACTGCCTGTGCTTCTCTGGAATTATGGAATGAAAAAATGCTGCGGTGGGTAAATCGAGGAGCAAAGGGAATCGCTCTTTTAGATGAAACCATGCAGAAAACAAGACTCCGGTATGTATTTGATATTCAGGATACTCATAAGGTAAAAGGTGGAAGAACACCTTATTTTTGGCAGTTGCAGGAGAAACAACAGGATGTTTTGTTAAACCATTTAGAAGAAGTTTATGGACTGGAAGCTAAGGATGCAGGCAATCTTTCTGATGCACTGATGGCAACAGCAAAATACATGGTGGAAGAAAACCTGGATGAATATCTGGATGGATTGACGTATGTGACAGAAGGAACGTACCTGGAGGAGCTGGAAGAAGATACCATCCGCAGCGAATTTCGCAGTCTGTTGACAGACAGCATTTATTATACGCTGGCTTCCAGATGTGGGCTTGATCCGTTGGAACGGCAGGAAGAAATGGACTTTGTACATATCACAGACTATAACAGTTTATCAGTGCTGACATTTATTGGAAATGCAACGAGCATGGCCAGTGAGTCTGTGCTAGTGGATATTGGAAGATTTGTACACCGTATTTCATTAGAAGAAATGAAAAAGGGTATTGAAAATTCGGAAGAAAGGAATTATAATAAATTTAACACGTTAATTCGTGAAAGCGAAAGGAATAACAACAGAATCATAGAAAACAAATATCCACAGGAAAATGAAGGAGGAAATGAGCATGGAACTGACATATCATCGCAAAGGGGATTATCTGTTTCCGAATCTGACAATCCAGGAGACAGAAGCACAGATCGGAAAATACGGAATGCTGCGGAGGACATTTCTGAAGGAACACAAGAACAGCCTGTATCAGAGCCTGTTGCTGACTGGGAAACTGAACCGTCATCTGGAGGAGATCGAGAAAACAGCACAGAAGAGATTGGAAGTGCAGATGGAGAAACTCTTGGAGAAGAATCCGGCACCGTCGAAAGAGGAGAACCCGATGGCGTGGACAGCCCATATGAACAGTCTGATGGCAACAGCGGAAGAGAGCATCTTGATGGAATTGGTATACAGCTAATTGAAGATACAAGTGAAGATCAGTTAAGTAAAGCAGAGGAAGAAATTGCCTCTGCTTTATCTTTACCCGAACTTTCATCTGTAAATGAACAGAAAAGGGAAATTGAAAATAGAATAGCTGCCATCTATGCTGGGGAGATCGCTATTCCAAGTGAGGTAGTTGATGAGGTTTTAAGAACCGGGGGAAACCGAAGTAAAAGCCAGCTTCGTATTATCTATAATTTTATGAGTGAACAGACACCGGAAGAATATACAGAGTTTGTGAAGCGGGAGTATGGAACTGGTGGAAAGGGTTTTGAAATCAATGGCATGGAATATTCTGTCTGGTTTGACGAAACGGGATTGCAGATTGCAGTAGGGCATACCGTTACCGATCAGATTCTGGATAAGGCGTTTTTGTCCTGGGAAGATGTGAGTGGCCGTATCCATCAGCTTTTGAAACAAGGCGAGTATGCACCGCAGTCCGTACTTGATGTTGCAAGGGAGAATGCGATAAAGGAACATGCCCAGGCACTTGCCTATATGAAAGCGGATATGGCAGAGGGTGTAGCTGAACTTGTCTTTGATGAAGAGGATTTACCACATCTTCACAGTATTTATCCGGAAATTACTGATTATCTGGAAGAAAAGCTGACAGATCCGCAGTGGCTAGCAGATCTGAACGAGCGTCTGGAAGGAATGGCAATGGCTTATGAGGAAGATAAAAGCATTATGCGGTTCCGCACCTATAATCCAATCAGAATATCCGGTCAATTTCAGAAATTTGCTGCAGAAGTAATTCCATACAATGCCAGAGATGAATCCGCATGGCAGGAACATAAGGTATTTATTACTCAGGATGAAATAGATGCCTTTCTTGCCGGTGGAGGTCCGTATTCGGATGGAAGGCTTTCTACCTATTCTTTTTATCTTCTGAATGAAGATGATAAGGCAAGGACAGATTTTATCAAGGAAAAATATGGGATAGGCGGTCAGAGCCATGCTTTATGTGGCGCAGACAATTCCTATGCAGATTATGATGGAAAAGGTTTGCAACTGAAGAGAGGAGAGATTGGAAATCCGGATACTTCGGTGTTACTTCCCTGGGCAAAAGTGGCGAAAAGAGTTGGCTACCTGATTGATAACCAGCAGTTCTTACGTTCCGCTGATTATTCACGTATGCCAGATTATGAAAGAAAACGAATTGCAGGAAAAGTGATCAGCTTTTATGCAAGGCTTCCAGAAGAAATTGAGCGTCCATTTAAACAGGATTTCTTCAATGAAGAGGCAAGAAAAGAATTACCCGTTATGCTGAATGATTCGGAGCAGACACAGAAACTGTTACAGGCGATGGACGATGCGCTGGCAATGCTGCCATTGGATTTTGAAGCAGTGAATGAAACTTATGAGAAGAAATTACAGCTCTTAACAGAAGTGCATCAGTATGTGGAGGGCAGCTATACGATTTTCCCAACACAGGAAGTGCCGGAGCAGACGGAAGGCTTGACAGGATACCAGATGTCTTTATTTGACATTATGAGTAATTCTGAATCAGAGGAACCTACGGAAGAACTGGAAGTAGAAGAATCGACTGCAGAAGCGGAAGAGATACAGAATGAAGAACCAGAGGCAGATCCTCATATGTCCTTTGAAGAAGCAAAAGAATTGTGGGAAGATGGCTTTTATGAGGATGATTATGTATTAAAAAGTCGTGTAGGCGAACTGATTTATGACAGTATGGATACAGTTGGAAAATCTGTAGAGGATTTTTCCGAGGAACAGATGGCTGTTATCCGAAAGCTGGCTAAACAGGAGCGTATGTTAGAACCAGTACTGAATCCAGACTTTTCACCGGAACAGATGCAGTTGGTTTCTGACATTTCGGAAAAAATCTGGAATGATAATGGCAGATGGCAGGAGGATATGATCGAGCCATATACAGATCATGTCATGAATCCAGAAGAAATTACCAGAGTACGACAGGAATTGGATTTACAAGAATCAGAATTTGAGTCAGAAGATGTAGTTGTACAGGAACAGTGGGACGAGAATGTATTTGAATATCAGGGGTATCATTTTGAAGCAGTGGGTGTTCTTCCTCAAGGTCTGGAAGGAAAAGAACTGGTAAACCAGACGAGGGGAAATACAGAATTACATTTGACTGCTTACGAGCGAGAAGATGATATTTTATATTCCTATGCAGGATTCTACGAAGCAAGTGGTTCATCAAAAGCTGATATTTTCCGGTGTATGGAAACCGGACGAAATTATATTCCAGGGGAGAATGAACTGTTTGGTTATGAGGGAGAATTTTTACCATATCTGCAGAATGAACAGGTGCAGGAACAGGAACCTCATAATTTCCATATTACGGACGATAACCTTGGTGCTGGCGGTCCGAAAGCAAAGTTTAAAGCAAATATGGAAGCTATCAGGCTGCTGAAAGAACTGGAACA
Organism: Anthropogastromicrobium aceti; assembly: GCF_020687335.1. NCBI lineage: Bacteria > Bacillati > Bacillota > Clostridia > Lachnospirales > Lachnospiraceae > Anthropogastromicrobium > Anthropogastromicrobium aceti. Next base: position 69,627 of record NZ_JAJEQN010000012.1, on the reverse strand, counting down.
GGATCAGAGATTGGCAACACCGGAAGAACAGGAAGAGTTGTCAAGATATGTTGGATGGGGCGGTATTCCACAGGCTTTTGAAGAAAGAAACAGTGCCTGGGCAGAGGAATATACGCAGTTAAAAGAAGTCCTTACGCCAGAAGAATACAGTGCAGCAAGGGCATCAACGCTGAATGCCTTTTATACTTCTCCGACGGTCATCAAGGCTATGTATGAAGCACTTGGAAACATGGGACTGAAGCAGGGAAATATCCTGGAGCCGTCCTGTGGAGTAGGTAACTTTATGGGACTTTTACCGGAAAGCATGAGTGCCACAAATATGTACGGCGTGGAGCTTGATCCGGTTTCCGGGCAGATTGCAAAACAGCTTTACCAGAAGAACAGGATTGCAGTACAGGGATTTGAGGGAACCAGTTACCCGGACAGCTTTTTTGACTGTGTGATTGGAAATGTACCGTTTGGGGCATATCAGGTCAGTGACCGCAAATATGACCGATACCATTTTATGATCCATGATTATTTTATTGCAAAATCCTTAGACCTGGTACGTCCGGGCGGAGTGGTGGCAGTTGTCACATCAAGCGGTACGATGGATAAGCAGAATCCGGAAGTCCGACAATATTTTGCAAATCGGGCAGATCTGCTTGGGGCGATCCGCTTACCGAACAATGCTTTCCAGAGAAATGCTAATACCAGTGTGGTTGCGGATATTCTGTTTTTCCAGAAAAGGGACAGGGCTGCGATCACAGAGCCAGACTGGGTATGGTTAAAAACCACATCAGAAGGCTATACAGTCAATTCCTATTTTGCAGACCATCCGGAAATGGTGCTTGGGGATTTCACAACAGAAAGTACCCAGTACGGAAAACAGGAAGTGACGGTAAAGGAAAAAGAGGGAGCAGATCTGGCAGAACAGTTAAAAGAAGCGGTACAGCATATTCAGGGAACCATCACAGAGCAGGAGATTTCAGATACAGAACTGGAAGAACAGGTAGTATCCATACCGGCAGATCCGAACATTAAGAATTTCAGCCTTGCACTTGTCGGAGAGGATATTTATTACAGGGAAAATTCTGTTATGAATAAGATGGAACTTCCCGTTGTGACAGGCGAGCGTGTCAGAGGCATGGTTGCTATCCGGGATGCAACAAACAGGCTTCTGGAACGTCAGTTGGAAGAATGCAGTGATGAAGAGGTTGCCAGCTTACAGGCTGAATTGAACCGGGTTTATGACAGCTTTACTGCAAAGTATGGATTACTCAGCAGCAATGCAAATAAAAGAGCGTTCAGCATGGACAGCAGCTATTGCCTTTTGACTTCCCTTGAATTTCTGGACGAAAAGGGCGAGTTGAAGCGGAAAGCAGACATATTTACGAAAAGGACGATCCGCAGGGCAGAGCCGGTAACATCGGTGGATACTGCAAGTGAGGCACTGGCGGTATCTATCGGGGAAAAGGCAAAAGTGGATATTCCTTATATGATGCAGCTTACCGGGAAAACAGAAGAAGAGGTCACAGAGGAGCTTACAGGCGTTATCTTTAAGAATCCGCTTACGGATAAGTGGGAGCCATCTGACGAATATCTTTCCGGGAATGTCAGGGAGAAGCTGAACATTGCAAAGCAGTTTGCAGAGAATTATCCGGAATATATGGTCAATGTACAGGCACTGGAACGGGTACAGCCGAAAGATCTGGACGCTTCCGAGATTGAAGCAAGACTTGGATCAACATGGATTTCGCCGGACTATATTACAGAGTTCATGGCAGAAACATTCCATACACCACGACAGCATATCAATTATGAGCGTATCAAAGTACAGTATGCGGAAGTGACCGGACAGTGGAACGTAAAAGGAAAGAACGTGGACAGCAGCAATAACCCGCTTTCCACCGCAACTTACGGAACACAGAGGGCAAATGCTTACAGACTGTTGGAGGATGCACTGAATCTGCGTGACACAAAAATCTATGACACAATACATGATGCGGATGGGGAACACCGGGTACTGAACCGGAAAGAAACTACTCTGGCGCAGCAGAAGCAGGAACTGATCCGGGAGGAATTTAAAGAGTGGATCTTTAAGGATATGAGCCGACGGGAAACACTCTGCAAAATTTATAATGAACGGTTTAACAGCATCCGGCCAAGGGAATATGATGGCAGTCATATCCAGTTTGTCGGAATGAATCCGGAAATTAAGCTGATGGAACATCAGAAAAATGCGGTGGCACATATCCTTTATGGAAATAATACCCTGCTTGCACACTGTGTAGGTGCGGGCAAGACGTTCCAGATGATCGCAGCCGGTATGGAGAGCAAGCGTCTGGGACTGGCACAAAAGAGTCTTTATGTGGTTCCGAATCATTTGCTGGAACAGTGGGGAAGCGATTTCTTACGCTTGTATCCTGGAGCAAATATTCTGGTGGCAACAAAGAAAGATTTTGAACCTGCAAACAGAAAACGGTTCTGTTCCAGAATCGCAACCGGGGATTATGATGCGGTCATTATTGGACACAGCCAGTTTGAGAAAATCCCGCTTTCCAGGGAAAGGCAGATCGCATTGCTGGAAGATCAGATCGCAGATATTACCTATTCTATTGAAGCAGCAAAAGAGGAAGCGGGACAGCAGTATACGGTCAAGCAGATGGAAAAAACAAAGAAAACCCTGAAAGCAAAACTGGAAAAACTGAATGACCAGACACGAAAGGATGATGTGGTGACTTTTGAGCAATTAGGCGTGGACAGGCTGTTTGTAGACGAGTCACATTATTACAAAAACCTTTTTTTATACACAAAAATGCGGAATGTGGCAGGCATTTCACAGACAGATGCACAGAAAAGTTCAGATATGTTTATGAAATGCAGATACATGGATGAGATTACCGGGGGAAAGGGAATCACGTTTGCAACGGGAACACCCGTATCAAACAGTATGACTGAATTATACACCATTATGAGATACCTTCAGTATGATACTTTAATGAATATGGGAATGGGACATTTTGATTCGTGGGCAGCAACTTTTGGAGAAACAGTTACGGCAATCGAATTGTCACCGGAAGGGACGGGTTATCGTGCAAAAACACGATTTGCCCGTTTTTTTAATCTTCCAGAGCTGATCTCCATATTTAAAGAAGCTGCGGATATTCAGACTGCAGACGTGCTGAATCTTCCTGTACCGGAAGCAGAATATATCAATGAAGTGTTAAAGCCGAGTGAGGAACAGAAAGAAATGGTGGAAGCCTTTTCAGAACGTGCAGAACAAGTCAGGGGCGGTGTAGTAGATCCAAGGGTAGATAACATGCTCAAGATTACCAACGACGGAAGAAAATGTGCATTAGACCAGAGGCTTTTAAATGATATGCTGCCGGATGCAGGGGAAAGCAAGGTAAATGCTTGTGTGGAGAATGCTTTCCAGGTATGGGAGGACGGAAAAGATACACAGGCTACCCAGTTGATCTTCTGTGACCTCAGCACACCGAAAACTGACGGAACGTTCAACGTTTATGATGATGTGAGAAACAAGCTGGTGGAACGGGGAATCCCGAAAGAGCAGATTGCATTTATCCATGAATACAATACGGAAGTAAGAAAAGCGGAGCTGTTTGCAAAGGTGAGGGCAGGGCAGGTAAGAATCCTGATGGGTTCCACTCCGAAACTCGGTGCTGGTACCAACGTCCAGGACAGATTACTTGCACTGCATCATCTGGACTGCCCCTGGAAACCGTCTGACCTGGAACGTGCGCCCGTAAAGGCATCATAATAAATATACCTTTGGCAAGGTATTAGGATAGTATCTTATAGTCCTATCATCAACCGATTTACCTGTGAGGGAGACCAAATATCAGGGAAAATAGCACGTCGGTAAAGCCATAAGTCAGCTAATTACCAAGCTGCGACTGAATGGGGAGATGAAAAGTTAGGTATGAGGATAAAGCCCATACTGGTTGAACGATAGTCCAAACGGTCTGTGTCGGGACTATGGCGTAAGGTAATTATTATTCGCCATATCTCAGCACTTATGTTCCGCTGCTCAGGAGCATAAGCAAAGATAGGCTGAGACGTATATGCAATAAGCATAAAAGGATGGAAGTCGTATCCGACAACCTAACAAGCCAAATAGTTATTATGGTGCTAAACGGGGATTACCTAAGTCGAGATGCTTAAAAAACTTAAGCTATTAAGCGTAGGCTTATGAATATTCGATATGGTAACGGAGCCTTCATAGTAGTCCGAGAGTGCTAATGACACTTACATGGCGAAGGAAGGCAGTTTATAACATTAACAATATAGAAAGGATAATGTGCGATACATTATGAGAAATCCTGAAAATGTGTTAATCAGCTTAACAAAACACAGTAACCAAAAAGATTACAAATACGAGCGTTTATACCGTTTGCTCTACAATGAGGAACTGTACTTAACCGCTTATCAAAGCATTTATTCCAATGACGGAAGTATGACAAAAGGTACTGACAACCAAACTGTTGACGGTATGAGTGTCGAAAGAATACGAAAAATCATAGTTTCGCTCAAAGATGAAAGCTATCAACCAAAACCTGCAAGAAGAACCTATATTCCAAAGAAGAACGGAAAAATGCGTCCACTTGGAATACCGTCCTTTGAGGATAAATTGCTTCAAGAAGTCATCAGAATGATTTTAGAAGCCATCTATGAAGGACATTTTGAAAATACCTCTCATGGGTTCAGACCAAACAGAAGCTGTCATACGGCACTCAATGAAATTCAAAGAACTTTCACGGGTGTGAAATGGTTTATCGAGGGAGATATTAAAGGCTTTTTCGATAATATCAACCATGATACGCTGATTGGAATTTTAAGAGAACGCATAAATGACGAAAGATTTCTTCGATTGATAAGAAAATTTCTGAACGCAGGCTATATTGAAAAATGGACCTTTCATAACACTTATTCGGGAACACCGCAGGGTGGCATTATCAGTCCTATTCTTGCAAACATCTATTTGGATAAATTTGATAAGTATGTAAATGAGTATGTCCAAAAGTTTAACAAAGGCAAAAAGCGTATGCGTACAAAAGAGTACCGCAAGAACGAAGTCGAATTAAGCAAAGCCAGAACAGCATTGAAAAATGCAAATGGCGACTATGAAAGAGAAAGTGCGATTGCACTCATAAGGCAGTTGGAAAAAGAGCGGGTGACTATTCCACAAAGTGACCCTATGGATAACAAATATGCAAGGCTGGTTTATGTCAGATATGCTGACGATTGGCTGTGCGGAGTTATCGGCTCGAAAGAGGACTGTAAGAAAATCAAAGAAGATTTTAAGAATTTTCTTAATGAAAAATTACAGTTGGAGTTATCGGAAGAAAAAACGCTGATTACCAATGCTCAAAAAAGTGCGAAATTTCTCAGCTATGAAATCAGAGTACGGCATAGCAACCTGACCAAAAGAGATAAAACAGGCAAGCTTGTTCGTAATTATATGGGCAGAATTGTACTGGAGGTTTCAAGCGATACAATCAAGAAACATTTAATTGATACAGGTGCTATGAAGCTAATCTACCATAATGGAAAAGAAATCTGGAAGCCAAAAGCAATATACAGATTGAAAAACTGTGATGATTTGGAAATACTCGATTATTACAACAGTATGATACGAGGATTTTACAATTATTATTGTATAGCCAATAACAGCTCAATCATCAACAGCTACAAATATATTATGGAATACAGTATGTACAAAACCTACGGCACAAAATACAGAACATCAATTTCAAAAGTAATCGGAAAATTCAGAGTAGGTAAAGATTTTGCTGTAAAATTCCGTAATTCCAAAGGATTTGAGAAAATGAGAGTATTTTATAACGAAGGTTTCAAACGGCAGAAAAAAGTATTTCAATCTAATGCAGACTTAGTTCCAAATACAATTAAATATTTCAGCAGTACAAAGCTAATCGACAGATTAAAAGCCAGAGAATGTGAGCTGTGCGGAAAAACTAATACTCCCATAGAAATTCATCACGTTCATCGGCTTAAAGATTTACAAGGTAAAACTTTTTGGGAAGCTCTTATGATAGCAAGAAATCGCAAAACAATAGCTTTGTGTAGAGAATGTCATAAGAAATTACACTGTGGACAGTTAAATTGAGTTTATAAACGGAGAGCCGTATACAGCGAGAGTTGTAAGTACGGTTCGGGGGCGAGTATTTGGAAACCTACCATAGCAATATGGCAAGGCGCTGGGTACTTAGCCTACAGCAGGAGGGACGTATTCTCAGACAGGGAAACCAGAATGATAAGGTAAAAATCTTCCGGTATGTAACGGAAAATACATTCGATTCGTATATGTGGCAGATTCTGGAAAACAAGCAGAAGTTTATTTCGCAGATCATGACCAGTAAATCCCCGGTTCGTGCCTGTGAGGATGTAGATGATACAGCCCTGTCCTATGCAGAGATTAAGGCACTGGCAACAGGAAATGAATACATCAAGGAAAAAATGGATCTGGATGTGCAGGTAAGTAAATTGAAACTTCTGAAAGCAAACCACACCAGTCAGATCTATCGCCTGGAATCGGATATTGCAAAGCGGTATCCGGTACAGATTGCAGCATTGAAGGAGAAAATTGCCGGTATGCGTGTGGATGCAGATGTAGTAAAAGGAATAGATTTACAGGATAATGACCACTTTGCAATGACAGTTGGTGGAAAGCTGTATACAGATAAAAAAGAAGCGGGAGTTGCACTCATTTCAGCAGCATCCGGTTTGAAGTCCGTAAAGTCAGCCGGGCAGATCGGGGAATATCATGGTTTTGCACTTTCTTCAGAATACAATTTCCTGTCAAATACCTATACCATGACGATCAAGGGAAAATGTTCTTATAAGATTGAGTTCGGAAAGGATACTCTGGGCAATATTCAGAGGATTCATAATGCACTTTCTGCAATCGGGAAAAAGCTGGCAGATACCGAGCAGAATCTGGAAACGGTACAACAGCAGTTAAAAACCGCACAGGAAGAGGCGCAGAAGCCATTCCCGAAAGAAGCGGAACTGAGTGAAAAAATGGAACGTCTGGCGGAATTAAATGTCATGCTCAACATGGATGAGAAAGGGGGAGAAAATCTTCTGGCAGATGAGGGCATCGGGGAAAACCCGGAAGTAAACGTGCCAGAGGAACGTCAGGACAGAATCGCAGACAGTGTTCATAAAACGTCTGTTCTGGAAAGACTGAAAGAACAGAAACAGCAGGAGCAGACAGGCGAAACACAGCAGAAACCAAAAAAGAAACACGAACAGGAGTTATAAAGGTATCCCGTCAGAGTGACCAGAGCTTTGGCGGGATTTTTCTATGGAGGATTTGATTATGGCAAACAGAGAAGAACAGTTAAAGCAGATTACAGAGCAGTTGGAACAGGGTGTTGCAGAAATATTCACATCAGAAAAATATACGGAATATCTAAACACAATGGCAAAGTTCCATAATTACAGTTTCAATAATACCCTGTTGATCACCATGCAGAAACCGGAAGCGACACTGGTAGCCGGGTATCAGGCATGGCAGAAGAAATTTAACCGGCAGGTAAAAAGAGGGGAAAAAGGTATTCAGATTATTGCCCCGGCTCCGTATAAAGAGAAACAGGAGATTGAAAAGACTGATCCAGACACAGGCGAGATTGTGATCGGGGAAGATGGACAGCCGGAAACAGAAGTTGTAGAGCGTGTCATTACAAGATTTCGGGTTACGACAGTATTTGATGTCAGCCAGACCACAGGAGAACCGATTCCAGAGTTTGAGGTATCAGAACTGGATGGCGATGTTCTGATCTACCATGATTTTATGGAAGCATTAAAAATGGTTGCCTCGGTTCCTATCCGCTTTCTTGAGATTGACGGGGAAGCAAAAGGCTTTTATCAGATTGTCGATAAATATATCGCTGTCCAGCCTGGCATGAGTGAGGCACAGACCATGAAAACAGCGGTGCATGAAACGGCACATGCAGTATTGCATGATCGTGACCAGATGGAAGCGGAGGGCATCGTAAAAGACCAGCTTACAAGGGAAGTGGAAGCTGAAAGTGTTGCTTATGTGGTATGCAACCATTTTGGACTAGATACATCAGAGTATTCCTTTTCCTATATTGCAAGCTGGTCTTCCGGTAAAAATATGAAAGAGCTTCGTGCTTCTATGGACACCATCCGTAAGACTTCTGCTGATATGATCGGACAGATTGAGGAAAAACTCAAGGAACTTCAGATCGAAAGACCAGAGCAGGAAGTAACTGCTGTGGAGCAGACAGAAGAACAGAGTGCCATGCAGTATGCGGAGCAGACCATCAACCGTCTGGAGCAGGAACGGACGATTTTCAGTAATGACCAGAGAAATCTTATCGTAAATTTTGCTTATAAACTGGATGACAGGGAAGCAACGGAAAAACTGGCAGAGAATCTTGCAGAATCTATTCTGGATGGAAACAGGGAAGCGGTACTAAAACTGATTGAAGAAGCTGAGGAACAGATTGACAGTCTGCCGGATTCGATGATTGGTTTATTAGAATTGCATGAAGCCGGATTTTATTCAGAAAGTATGCTTCCGCTTACCAGGGAACGGGCAGTGGAACTGCACCATGAGGGAGTAACGGTTTACGGACTGACCGGAGCAATGAGTGGTCAGGAGCAGTCACAGAGGGTTATGAATCTGGAACGGGATATTTTACAGCATGACGGGTTATTCGGAGTGACGAAATTTGAATGGGAAAATTACCGAAGAAGCCTGGAAACAGTTATGACACCGGAAGAAAAGGAAAAGATCAAAGAAACGCTTCTTCTGGAAAGTGATGGAAATCGTTATGGTATTTATCAGATCAACAGCGGGCAGGAAGAAAGAGGGTATCAGTTTTTAAGTCTGGAAGCGGTAAAAGAAATGGGATTTAACGTAGATGGCAAAGACTATCAGATGGTTTACAGTGAAAGACTGAGAGATGCTACGACACTGGATAACCTCTTTGAGCGTTTTAATATAGAACGACCACACGATTTTACCGGGCATTCCATGTCAGTCAGTGATGTGATCATTATGAACCGGGGCGGCAGATTAACCGCATACTATGTGGATTCCTTTGGTTTTACAGAACTGCCGGACTTTGTGGCACAGAGAGTCGAGATGTTAAATGCCAATCCAGTAAAAGCATATCCGGAAGTTTATATGGGAACTTTGGAAAAGGCTATGCAGGAGAGAAATGTAGATGCTTACCTGGATTCCAGAAAACTGAATATTGACTGTAAAAATGCAATCGAACAGGCAATCACAGAAAACTTTGATGGCATGAGTCTGAACCCGGATACTGCGATAGATGTGATCGGAAAATATGGAGAAGAACGTGTTGCCTTTGTTCTGGCAAACACATTAAAGCAACTTTCTTATGATGGAAGATTTTCTGATGGTAATAAACGGTGGGCAGATGGCATTGATATTCCGGAAAATATCAGCAGAGGAATAGATCTGAACAGGGACTATATTGTGGGCAGCCATCCTGCAGTCCTGAATGGATTTATTGATATGGCAAGAAAAGAAATCCGTACCCGGAAACTGGAAGAGGTGCTTGGTGTGAAAAATCAGCATATCACTGAAACTACAAGAGGGTATGAAGCAGACGGACATACAGGCACCTGGTATGCGATGGGTATGAAAACGTATCATGGGGAGCGATTCTTCCAGATGCGGAGCGAGGAATACGGTCAGGACGTGGCAGATATTATTGTATCGGAAAATGGGACACTGGTGGCAGAGGACATCTGGCATGGATTTGATGAAGGAGCCAGGGAAGCTATTTCAGAATATCTGGAAGAAAATGGTGCAACGGTATATGACCTAATGAATATTCCAGACCAAGCAACAGTCATCTTAGCAGACGGAACAGTTATGAAAATCATGGAACAGCAGTCAATCAGTACGGATACATGGGAGCCGACATTGACCGGACAGAATCAGCAGGGGGAAGAACAGAAATTCAGTTTTTTCGAGATACATAAAGTCAGAGAAAATAATGGCATTGACCTGAAAATGCCAGAAAATCATTATATTGATCAATATTATGTGATTGAAGATCTGGCAGCAAAAGGAGGGATGAAGATTGAGCGATATAAGGATCTGGGAGCTGCCCTTGGAGCATATTACTCTCTTCCTAATCATAAAATGAAAGCTCTTGGAATTGAGAATACAGCACCGCTGCGAGGCAGTCTTGATTTTATTCAGTGCAAGAATGGAATAGATACGCTGATCTATGATTGCCAGGAAGTGGAAGGATGGCTGAATCCGCAGATATACAATACTTTTAAAGATATAGGAAACAGTCTGGCAGGACATGATACAGAGATAGCATACCAGATAGGAGAGCAGTATTTTACAATCCAGACAGTAGAAGATGGTTATGATTATACATTCTATGATAAGGATTATCTGGAACTGGATGGCGGTGTCTACGATAATCCGGATATTTCTATTTCAGAAGTAATGGAGAACATTTTAGAGGAAGAAGGATTGCCCCTAGAAGATGCAAATGTGATGGATTATGAAGAACTGTATGCCGAAATTGAATATGCAGAAGAAGAGAGAATGGAGAAGATACAGTTTGAACGTAATTGTCCAAAGGCTTTTTTTGATGGTTATGACAGGGAAGCGGCATTAAAAAATTATGAGGGAATAACCGTACAATTTAAAAAATCTGGTATGTATTTAACAGTGCAACCGACGGAGGATGGCTATAAATACCTGGTTTATGATCAGGAACTTCATGAAATTTCAGGAGATGCTTGTGGAAATCCAGAAGATTCTATTCAGAAAGCAATGTATGCCAGCCTGAAAAATGAAGGATTGGAAGATGTTGAATGTGTAAAAGCTGATGACAGGGAGTTTCGGGATAAGGTAATCAGCCATTCTAAAGAAGTGCTGGCTAGTGGAGATGTTCGATTCACTTCGGAACTTGGCAGATGTGAAACAGCATTGAATGGAATGGGCAGGGCAGAAATTGAATATGAAGTTTTATTTCATGCAAGAGCTGTTCTGGAAGAAATGGGACTGGAAAATGAAGTTACATTGATTGGGGCGAGAGTACATGGTTCCAGAAGCAGAGATGACCTGTATCGTGCAGATTCTGATCTTGATGTAGTGCTTTCTTATCGGGGAAATATTCGGGAGGATAGTTTTTTTAACGAATTGAATTCCTATGGTATGGCAATAGCAGGTATAAAAGTAGACATTAACCCAATCTCAGAAGAAAGAATTACTCTGGCAGAGTATATAAAGGAATCGGAAGCCTATCTTGATCAGCAGGAAATCAAGAAACTCGCAGTGGACTTGGATAATTTTAGTTATGAGTATGATACTTATGAATATAAGGATACCGTTGAAAATAGGGAAGAACAGGTCGAGAAAATCACAGAGGATATTTTGAACAAGGATACAGCAGGTTTAAAAAACTGGCTGATTGAGGTGTCGGAAGAATCGGATATAGACAGTGATGTAGTCACTGCTCGATCATTACTTTCACGTCTGGAAAATGCGGAAACACTCTCTGTTTTTACCAGGCAGCCAGAGCAGGAACAGTCAGAAGCCACGATCACTTTTTATGTTGCGGAGTGTATGGAATTTCCTGTTATGGGTGAGTATCATGAGAACCTTACCCTGGAAGAAGCCTTACGCATTTATGAATCAATTCCTGCAGAACGCATGAATGGAATAAAAGGTGTTGGATTTGAACTGCATGATGGAAGCGATTATGACGGACCGTATGATCTTATGCGACTGGGAAAAGTTGACCGGGAAGGTGTGGAGATGATTCAGCATTATAAGGAAAGTCCATTAGTGCAGAAAGCAATGGATGATGTAGAAAAATATTTTGACTCAAAGCAGGAGATTACGAAAATAGAGGAAAAAGCAGTTGAAGATAAGTCTGTACCAAAAGAAAATCTTCCGCAGCCAAAGAGCAGAAAAGAATCTGTTCTTCAGGCACTCAGAGAGCGTCAGGCGAAAATAAAAGAGCAGGAGCAGAATATGTCGAAAGAAAAATTCAAGGCACATAAGAAGGGAGATGTAACATTATGATGGTAAGGTTTGAGGAAGATGAATATATAGCAGTGGCAATTTTTGATGCAGGAAACCGGGTACAGACAATGGAAGCAATGGATGAGATTTTTTCATATCTGGACGAAGATATGAAGCTGCTGATTTTCACGACGATTCAGAAACTCTATTATCTTAGCGATGAGGGATATGAAGAATTGCAGAAAATGGTAGAAATTTATAAAGCAGATCTGGAGGTGGATGGAGAATGAGTACAAGTCAGTTTGCAGTTTACCAGTTAAAAAGAAAGCCGGAATTGAGAAATCTTCTTTTCCGGATGTATGAAGAACTTGCACAGGAGCAGATCCCTGTGCAGGTGGCAAATTATGAACAGGTGTATCTTGGAACAATGAAATCGGGAGAAACACCAGAACAGATAAAAAAGGAGCTGGAGAAGAAACAGCCACATAATTATAAAGGTCATGCAGTCAGTACCAGTGATGTGCTGATCCTTAATGATAATGGTGTCACGACCACTTATTATGTAAATAAAGATACTTTTATAGAAATTCCAGATTTTATGAAAGTTACATCTTCAGAAAACGGTGGACTTACAAAAGATACAGTTGGATATGAAATAGAGGGAAAAGACGGGACATGGGAAGTAGTAGATTACCTGCTGGTAGAAGGAAAAAATTATTTTCTTATGGAACATGAGCAGTATGGAAAAGATGTTGCGTATGTAGTATTAGATCAGAAAGGCAATGTGCTTGTAGACAGTACCTACAATGGATTTGATGATGTAGTAAAACAGAAGATTCTTGATTCTCTGCACCCGCCAGTACAGGAGCAGTCCGGAAATAGTAAACCGAAACTGGATAACTGGCAGAAATATATGGAGAATGGGGAATACCTGCGAAGTGCGGAGATCACAGAGGAAGCAAATTACAATATGATTGACGGACTTAAAAATAATGCAGCACCGAAAGATAAAAAGCCCCGTCCAAAAGAATCTGTCCTTGCGAAACTGAACGAGAAAAAGGAAGAAGTTGCAAGACGCAGTGGACAGAAAGCTATGCAGCAGGTAATGGGAACTGAGGCAGAACGTACAAAAAAATAGGGCAAGTAGAAGAGGGGCTGGTCACATAATTGTGGCTGGCCTTTTATAATCTGTAAAATATAAAAACACACAAGAAACAATGCCTGTGTGTTTTGAAAGAAAATATTTACTCTGGTTTTGGCAGATAATCATATTCTTGGGGAAAAGTAATACTGTCCCAATCTATTTTTTTCGCTTTGTAAACTAATTCGCTATATACGGAATCAGATCTTTTCCGGCGATATGTAGCAATGATCTGTAATGGAAGTCTGGTAGCTGTCCGAATATCTATATTTAACACTGTATTTGGTACATATTCAGAATAAGGAGTTTTTACAAAGCCAAGACAGGCTTTTACGCCACCGGTTAATTTTTCAGTGTATAATTTCGGGTTGCAGCCATTGAAATCTCCTACCATTTTGGCAGAAATATTTTTGACCATAAGCTGTGGCAGAATTTCTAGTTTTAATTGCGTAGTTCCATCAGGGGCAAAGGAAAAATCATCAGGACTTAATTTATGATTTAAACAACGCTTGTAGAAATCAGTTGCAGTAGTTTTATCAGCTAATTTTATTCCTGTTAGATGGAGAAAATTATATGGATTAAAATTTACTTCCAGAGAAGAAATATGTTTATGTTTATCTTTTAAAATAAATAAAAGCTGATATCCGTCAAGATTCTCTTTATATTTAATGGCACAATCTGTAATGATGGAAATAGCTTGCTGTTTGGTATATTTTGCCATGTTATGACCTCTGAAATCTGTAAAAATATTTAAAGGGAGATTACAGTGCCGTAGCATTGTGCATCTCCCTTATAGACTGATTTTTCTGTTGTCCGCCAACTCTCCAGCCCATATGTCTGGCTTTGCTTTCAGGTTTTTCTGTTGCCTGCCAACTCTCCGATCCACGTTCGGCTTTCGTTTCGGATTTTAGGTGTCAGCCACACCAACAGGATGTCGCCTGTTTTCCTATTCATAGTATATGCGATAAAATGAGTTTAGTCAACGGAGAAAGTGAAAAATAATTTGGAAATTTTTTCATTGAGATTTTTAACGGAAACAAGAATGTTCTTGCGATGTTTCATGCAGAGATTCCTGTATATGTGGGTGATTAAGAATGATATCTACATTGGAGCATACTGTACGAAGTTCCCGTTCATATTCGCGTCGGGCGTTAAACTCATCACGCTGTGCTGTCTGTAATTCTATTAAATGGTTCTTTTTTTCTCGCAACATTTTTAGTGTAGGTAGCTTTTTTCCCTGTGATTTTTCTTTGAGTATTCGGAGAGCAGACTCATAAAGGGTGAGTTCTGCACGGTGATCGTCATAAAATTTTTCTTTATTTCGGCTTTTTCGGTAATCGGAATAGATGGATTTATTGGCAAGGTACTGTCCAGTGTAATGAATTTGTTTATTTATACTTTTTAAAGTGTCTTCTGTGGATTTCAGAGTATTTCTGGCGTCAGTGCTTTGAGCCGAGGCATTGGAAAGGGCACTATCTAAATCTTCCTTTCTCTGGAAACCATGTTCCTGTATATAGGCAACTGTTTGAGCCATCATTTTAAGATTAGACAGCTTTACTTTTTGCGTGTATGCCTGACTTTGCTGTGCCTTGATACAGTGCTGCAAATCTGTCACAAGTCGTAAATCAGATTTTATAAAAAGGAAAGAGTGTGTGGTTTCGTCAGTTTGGACAGAAGCTGACGATTTTGATTGTTCTGAAAAATCTGTAACTGGTCTTGGGCTGTCAGTAGAATGTGACTTTTCTGCATGTTGCCTGTTGGAGTTCTCCTGGAATACCAGCAGAAGATGATTTTCTTCATAAAGAGTTCCGAGATTTCTTCCGGTGATGTATTTTTGACGATTAGGATGCAGATAGCTGTATCTGCCACGACTGACTTTAAATGTAATATTATATTTTTCAGACAGTAATCTGGAAAATTCTTCCTGTGATGTCGCCTGTGAAGCAACCGTATCAATCGCGTCACGAAGATACTGCTTCTCCGTTTGAAATGTTGTCTGTCTTGGAGTAAGTCCTTTCTTTTTCAGTTCTGCATTGTGTTCATCGAGCTTTTTTTGACCTCTGCGTTTTGTCCAGTATTCTTTTTCGGATATTTTCTTTTCTGCGGGTGTCAGAAGATCTATCTGGCTTAGTCCATTGGAACGGCACATATCCATAACTTTTTGCTTTAAGTAGATTCTGTATCTGTCAGAAAGATGATGTTTATAGCCGGCTTTTGAATCCCGGTCAAATTCCATATAGGGCTGTGGCTCTGTATCATATTTTCGCACACTGTTGATTACAATATGCACATGAATATTTCCACTGCCATTATGACCATCAGTGTGGGTGCAGACAAGAGCCTGGTGTCCGGGAAAATTTTCTCTGGCATATTCCACGCCAAGTTTCTGTGCCTGTTCCCCTGTCAATCCATGTTCATCCTGGTCCTTTGGATCGAAGCTGATGATATAATGATGCGATTTGATTTCATTGAAAGACTGGTTCTTATGGAAATAAGCATTTGTTTCCTGACATTCCGCTGCAAAGGTAAACGGATCGCAGTTTACACCATCAAGATAGTATTCTTCACGAATGATCATATGACCATTTTCATCAAGGACCGGTTTCTGCGTATATTCATCATGTTGAAAAATTAAGTAGCGTTCAGCTTCTCCATAGTCTGAATTTTTACTTGCGATATGTTTCAGTATTGCCACGAAAATCACCTGCCATTTTCATTACTTTATATTTCATTTCATATAAATCCCGAAGTCGTTTATTTATTTCACCACGCATTTCCTGTGAAAGAACCCCACCCTGATTAAAATAGTTTGCAATCTGATTGAGGTTGCTGCCTATCTTTCCGAATTCTGCAAGCAGTTCCTTTATTTCAGGAACATCAGCAACAATTTCGATTTTGGTGTGTACCTGTCCTTTTAAAACTTGTGTTCTCACATAAGCGGCCAGAGACATATTGGCTTGTCTGGCTGCAGTTTCAATAATTGAATATTCGAGATCTGTGAATCGAATAGTAATACGATGATTACGATACTTTTCAGTTTCTTTTTTGGGTCTTGCCATCTATTTTTATCCTTTCCGCTAATATCGTTGGATTCCTTATAAATTTCACAGTTCATAGTGAAAGCCAAGTAATAAAAGCTTATTACGCTGTGACCATGCGAATGGGAACCAATAGAACAATTTTTGATTGTGTTGAGGGTATGGGGAGCAAAATCCCCATCAAGTTGCCTGTTGACAAAATCCGGGAACCGGGTTTCTGGCAGCCAAGGCGAAACTTGCTCTGAAAGAGAAAACCTCTTAATATATAGCCGATTTAGAATAGTAACTAGGAAAGAACATTAAACATTAAACAAAAAAGGCGACCGATTTTTGATATCCCTAGTGAGAGAAATCAGAAATAATAGAAAGTAACGAATTTCAAAATTTATTTGATAAATCAAAAAAATTGATTGACAGTGCCAGAAGTAATATGGGACAAATACCTCATTCATCAACTCCTTTACTTCATCTATGTCCTCTTGATAAATGTTTCCGGTGCTGTTTACCCTCTTTGCAATCTGGTTTAAATTGGAGCTGATACGTCCCAACTCCGTATTATAATTTCGCAGGTAACTGTAATCAACATCATACACATATCCATATAAGATCAGCTTGCACAGGAACGCAGACATACTCTTCATGCCGGATGCTTTGAATTTGGTATTGAGGATGTACTGCTCATCATCGCTGAGATAAAATTACACTGGATTAGTGCGGTTTCACTTTGCCATTTCTGCCACTTCCTTTCTGATTTAGGGTACAAAAAAACTGCTGTAAAATGTTCGATTTTTACAACAGTTCGTTTCAGGTTTTATTCAGTTTTGGGTATAACTATCCACAACAAATTGTAGCAAAAGCGGCAGGAAAGGTCAAGGTATTCCACGGGAAAATCGAAGAAAAAATAAAAGAGGGTTAGGGATACTTCCCTATGGAAATTGATCCGAACAGACGATAAGAGAGTGTGGGGAATTTCGCCTGTGTCATGACACAGGCAATGCTTGCTAAGGTTGTTTTTGGCACACCCTCCGGGAGTGCCGGATGTTTAAAATGTATAAAACTATAGAATTGAGATACATTTACATAGTAGCCCTAACTCACAATTCATATCTTGCTATTGTTCGGTTATCCGAGTATAATCATGCTGAAACCATATTTAGAAGGGATAGATGAAGCTATGGAATATATGTCTGCACCGCAGGCAGCGGAAAAATGGGGTATTTCAGAAAGGCGAGTACAGATACTTTGTAAAGAAAACCGAATACCGGGTGCATCTAAACTTGGGTATATGTGGTTGATACCAAAGGACGCTGAAAAGCCTGTTGATGGACGGCTAAAAAGAACATAAGGAAAATCTTAATAATTTCTCATGCAATCCATTGTGAATATAGTGGTTATATTTGTTATACTTAATCGGATATGAGAAAAAGGAGTTAAAAATATGTCTGAAAAGATACTGATTATAGATGATGAACAGGATATTGCAGACTTGTTGGAAGTCTACTTAAAAAACGAAAACTATATCGTGTATAAGTTTTACTGCGCAACGGATGCCATGTCGTGTATTGAAAGCGGCGACATTGATCTTGCCATTCTGGATATTATGCTCCCGGATATGAACGGTTTTTCACTTTGCCAGCTTATCCGAAAGAAATACACTTATCCAATCATAATGCTAACGGCTAAAATTGAGGAAACGGATAAAATAACGGGGCTGACATTGGGAGCGGACGATTATGTGACAAAACCTTTTCGCCCACTTGAAGTAGTTGCCAGAGTGAAAGCACAGTTAAGACGTTACAAGAAATATTCGCCCGGTATCATCACAGAAAAAGTTCCATCGGAACTTTCCTATAACAAATTGTGCCTGAATGTGCAGACCCATGAATGTCTGTTAGACGGTGAGCCGGTTTCTCTGACACCGACAGAATTTTCTATCCTCCAGGTCCTTTTGGAAAGTGCCGGGAATGTTGTAAGTATTGAGGAACTGTTTCATGCGGTTTGGAAAGATGAATACTACTCTAAAAACAGCAGCACAATTACTGTGCATATCCGGCACCTGCGCGAGAAACTGAACGATACTTCCGATACTCCGCAGTATATTAAAACGATTTGGGGTGTTGGCTACAAAATTTAATCGAAAGGAGAACGCTATGAAGAGAAAATCAAATTGTTTGGCAACTATTTTATTCTTAATTTATCTGGCACTTCTGGTTTGGATCATACTGTTCAAACTACAGTTTTCAATCAGTGATCTGGATAAAGTAAGAAGTATAAACCTTATTCCTTTTCACTATGACAAAGAAGTTGGCGCAGCATTTCACTTAACAGAGGTACTCGAAAACTTCTTGATTTTTGTTCCTATGGGCATTTATCTTCAAATGCTTCTGCCAAGAACAAAATTATATGTGAAGTTCATGCTGATTGCTGGAACAAGTTTTTTATTGGAAACTATGCAGTATATCTTAGCAGTCGGACGTTCTGATATTACTGATGTACTCACAAATACGGCAGGTGGTCTTTTGGGGCTTGCTGTATATTCGATGGCAGCCCGGTTAATCGGAAATAGAATAAAAGCAAACAGACTGTTTTCCATTCTGGCAGGCATAGTAAGTGTTGTCGTGATTGGCCTACTTGGCCTTCTTCTGTTTGCTAATCGGTAGGAGGTGTATTCTCATGTCGAAGAAAGAAATGACAACAGAAAAGCGCCTTAAAGTGCGCTTATACTTATCATTGCTGGTTTATACCGTTGTTGGATATGGTTTGACCCTTATCTTGGACTACATCTTTTCAAAATTTGACAACGATATTTTTGCATGGATCTACTGGAGGCTTGGTCCGCTGTTTATTCTGTATCTGGTGATAGGCTTTGTATGTATCTTCAATTACTATTGGAAAAAGCCGTGGGACTATCTGGATGAAGTAATTGACGCAACCCAAACGGTCTATGAGCAGAACAGTCATACAGTATCGTTGTCTGATCCTCTGAAAGAACTGGAGGAACAGCTCAATCAGATCAAAATGTCTGTTCTGTTAAGCAAGCAGGCTGCAAAGCAGGCTGAAGAAAAGAAAAATGAAATTGTCATGTATCTGGCACATGATATACGCACACCTTTAACAACAGTGATCGGTTATTTGAGCCTACTCCATGAAGCCTCTGATATGCCTGAGCAGCAAAAGGAAAAGTATGTCAAGATCGCGTTAGACAAAGCAGAGCGCCTTGAAAGACTTATCAATGAGCTTTTTGAAATTACCAAGTACAATGCACATACGGTCATTATCAAAAAAGAAAATGTAGATTTGCATTGTCTGATTGCGCAGGTAATAGATGAAATATACCCGACACTCTCTGCAAATGGCAACACGGCGGTATTTACTGCGGAGGACAACTTATCTGTGAACGCTGATCCCGAAAAGCTGGCGAGAGTTTTCAGTAACCTTTTACGAAATGCCGCGTCATATAGTTACCCGCAGACAGAAATCACTATATCCGCCAAACGGTTAGAGCATGATATTCAGATTACTTTTGAAAATCGTGGGGAAACAATCCCGGAGGAACAGCTTAACAGTATATTTGAGAAATTCAATCGCTTGGATGATGCCCGGCTTTCTAATACAGGTGGTGCGGGACTTGGTCTTTCTATTGCGGAAGAAATTATACATTTACATGGTGGAAAGATTACTGCATCCAGTCAAAACGAAACTATAGACTTTGTGATTACATTACCCCTTTCCGCTTAGGAAAATAAGACTGTGATCTTAGGAATTACTTAGGAATTTAAGCGTGTGATTTTTGAGATTGAAAAGCCTTTGTTCGGTACAATGATTATCGAACAAAGGCTTTTTATTGTTCAGCCGAAGCAAAAGAAAGGAGTGTAAGCATGGAACTGAAAATAGAGCATTTAAGCAAGCAGTTCAAAGACAAAACAGCAGTAAATGATGTCAATCTGACATTGACTCCCGGCGTTTGGGGACTTTTGGGGGCGAATGGTGCAGGGAAAACCACGCTCATGCGCATGATTGCTGATATTATGACACCAACCAGCGGAGCAGTTTACTATGACGGAAAAAACATTCGAGAGTTAGGTGAAGTCTACCGAAGCAAGTTTGGCTTTCTGCCGCAGGATTTTGGGTATCACCGGGATTTTACGGTCAAAGATTATTTGGAGTATATAGCTGCGCTGAAAGATATTCCCACAAGGGCAACTACCAAAAAGATCAATCATTTGTTGGACATTCTTTCGCTCTCCGATGTGAAAAAGAAAAAAATCTCCAATCTGTCAGGTGGCATGAAGCGTCGTGTTGGTATTGCGCAGGCTATGTTGAACGACCCGGAGATACTTGTCATGGACGAACCGACAGCAGGACTCGATCCCGGAGAGCGCGTGCGTCTGCGGAATTTCATTTCCGAGTTTTCGCATGATCGAATCGTGTTGATTTCCACCCATATCGTATCTGACATAGAATATATTTCTACGCGCAACGCAATTATGAAAGCCGGAGAAATTGTTGATGTCGGAACTACCGCAGAACTTGTCAAGCAGATTGAGGGCAAGGTTTGGAATTGCACAATTCCGGCCTCAAAGCTGCCGGAATGTGAAATGCGGCTGCACATTATCAATCAGCGAGGCGAAGATCACAATCAGGTTTCTATTCGTTATCTGTCCGAACACTCGGAAATTGATGGATCTGTTACAACGGAACCACGATTGGAAGACCTGTATCTGTGGTTGTTTCCGCAGACAGACTTGGAAAAGGAGGACAGATAATATGCGACTCTTTAGACTTGAAATAAAACGTATTTTGAAGTCACGGCGCACCCTGATTTTACTTGCAATCGCACTTTTGCTTTCCGTAGCCATGGCATACCTGCCTATTTCATTTGAGGGTATTAACCGTCCAAACAAAGATGGCACGGTTACAGAATTAAACGGCTTGGCAGCGATCAAGTACAAACAAGATTTATATAAAACATCCGCTGGTGAAGTGACCCCGGATAGGATCAAATCGGCTTTGGAAACTTATCAAAGCTGCGTTCGAGAATATGGGCCAGTCGAGGAAGAGGGCTTTCCTCTGGCTGTATATATTGAAAAAATCGTCCCGTTCCGTCACTTGCTGATGGGTCTGTCCGAAGCGTTTGCTGATCCATTAACAGGCATTGGTGCTGATTTAATGGATATTGACCCGAATGACATTGACGGAGCATATTATGAAAAGTGCGCAGAACATTTACAGGATGTCATGCGGAATGAACAAAGAGAAAACGAAACCGCACAACAGAAAGCTCTTGAAAAATATTCAGAACTTGATACGCCATTTTATCTTCATTCTGGAATTTCTAAAGATGCATTTGATTATATTGAGCTTTATATTTTGCTCCTTGCTATTTTGTGTGTGGCAATCGCAGCTCCTACTTTTGCCGGAGAATATCAAACGGGCGGTGACAGCATCCTGCGAACCACCAAATACGGGCGTAAACAATTAGCAATTACCAAAATTCTGGCGGCATTTACACTTTTCGTTGTTACTTTCCTTGTCGGGATCACGGTACACATTCTGATTTTAGATGCAGCGTTCGGGACGGATTGCTTAAAAACATCGTTTCAGATGCGATACTCTATCATTAACCTGCCAAACATCAATCTGGGGCAGTTGCAGATAATTCTCGCAGCAACGGGCTTGCTTTCTGTATTAGCAACGGTTAGCTGTACGTTGTTCCTGTCTGCAAAATGTAAAGACACATTGACAGTTTTGCTGATCTCTATTGTAGTTCTTCTCATGCCGCTTTTTGCTTATGTGGCGATGGGAGCAACATGGCTCTCTACCATATTTCCATCTGCCGGAATTGGTATGCAGAACAATTTCCTTTATCAGCTTGCAGATTTCAATTATCTGAATATCGGTGGAATGAGTTTCTGGACACCGCATGTTATTTTGCTTTCGGCAGGAATTGAATTATTTGTGTTTACATTCTTGGCGATTCATTCCTATTGCAGACATCAGGTAGCATAAAAGAAGTTCAAAATAGAATGAATTGGTTATCTGCCGCGCGACGGCAAAAGAAAAAAAGCCGTCGTACAGCAGACATATTTTAATTTGTCTATAAAACGAACGATTAGATATTCTTTAAGGGGTATCGTTTACTTTGATTGATAAGATTGCAATATTGCTGATTATAGCCGGTATAGGACAATTGGTTATTAGAAAAAATGCAAAACAGAGGGGTTGTATAAAAAATAAGAACCTTATAGATGGAAAGTAATTTGCAATAGTTCCAAGCATAATGGGAGGTGATTTTTTGGGAAGATGCTGATTTTATCATTTAGGGATGATGAGGAACATATTATTAATCACATTTTATCCTATATAAATAGAGAAACAGAGATTTTGCATCAGGGAGATGTTCTAAACGGGCAGCTTTATTTTGAAGGACTTTATATTGATGAACAGAAAAGGATTGTGGTTCGTGAAAATAATGAGATTGAACTGACCTATACAGAGTTTGAAATACTACTTTTATTGGCACAAAATATTGGTAAAGTATTCAGCAAACAACAAATATATGATAGTGTTTGGAAAGAACCTTATTTTGGCAATCATAACATTGTCATGAGCCATATTCGTAACCTACGTGAGAAAATAGAAGATGATCCAAGTAAACCAATGTACATACAGACAGTGTGGGGAGTTGGGTATCGCTTTAATAAAAATTTAAGCAGTGGTCTGTGAAAATAATCCAGATTACTGTTTATTTTTTGCTTTTTCCGCAGGAGATATTCTCAAGATACATGAAAAATTTAACTTCATAGAAAATCAGAGGAAAAAGGTATTGAGAAGTAGTGGTATAGTTGAGGCTGGTGACTCAGACAGTTATAATAATAAAATATGCTTGAGGTTGAGTGCATAATTTATAAAATTTTTATTTGGACTATCTTTTTGCATATCTCAATCGTTATGCCTTATAGAACGGAATAAATATTTTGAACTTCTAATAATGAGAAAGGAGGATTTTGTGTATAATGATTTTCTACTAATTAGAAAAATGAAGCAAGGTGATGATAATGCTTTTGATTTGTTTGTCCACAAGTATTATCAAGAAATTTTAAGCTACTGTTATCATCATTGTTTTGATCAAACATATGCGGAGGATTTCACGCAGGAAACCTTTATACGTTTTTTTTCAAAATTACCCGACTATCATTATAAAGGGAAAACACTGAATTATTTATATACGATAGCAGGTAACCTATGCAAAGATTATTTGAAGAAAACAAAGGAAATGCTTCTGGAAGAAATTGAGCTTGTGGAAGAAAACCAAACAGAACAAATTTTGAATAGAGTTTTGATCGAACAGGTTTTAGAACAACTTCCAGATGAATCAAGAGAAGTACTTACTCTTTATTATTTTCAAGAACTAAAATTAACAGAAATTTCTGATACATTGCAAATTGGACTTCCACTGGTAAAGTATCGTTTGCAAAAAGCAAGGAAACAGTTGAGGGAACTTCTCGGGAAGGAGGAATTCGATGAATCAAAAAGAAAAGATAAAAAAATATAGGGAAAGCATACAAGTGGAAGCTAGCGAAGAAAAAATACAGGAAACAATTTGTAAATCTAAAAATGCCTTTTTTATGGCAGAGCAAGAACGAATGCTTTCTTATCATGACTTTTTGTGGACACAGCTTCGTGTGATACAAAAAAGGTGGTGGGTTCTTCAATTTATGATTTTAGTGGCATTATGGATTGCTTTAAGTTCTATTCATGATGAAATATATCTAAAAAGAAGTATGGGTGTTGTAGCCACGCTATTTGTAATCCTTATTATTCCGGAACTGTGGAAAAACAGGTCATGTGAATGTATGGAAATAGAAGCTGCTTCCTATTATTCATTAAAACAGGTATATGCTACACGTATGCTGTTATTTGGTATTACAGATATTTTTTTCATAACTGTATTTTTAGGAGTCGCTTCAGCAGGTTTGCATTATGAATTATCAGAATTAGTTGTCCAATTTCTTTTTCCGCTTTGTGTAACGGCCTGTATCTGTTTTGGAATTTTATGCAGTAAACACGCTTTCAGTGAAACAGTTGCGATTGTTCTGTGTGTGATATGGAGTGCAGTATGGCTTTTTATTGTTTTAAATGAAAATGTATATATCATGGTTACTGTTCCCATCTGGTCAGCACTGCTGGGTGTAACAATACTTTTTATTGCTTTTGCGATATATCGTATTTTAAAGAATTGTAATCAATATTTGGAGGTGTCATTTGATGAAATTAGAGCTTGATGGTTTAACAAAAGAATTTGGAGATTTTACAGCAGTCAATCATATAAATCTTACTATGACAAATGGGGTATATGGTCTTTTAGGTGTAAATGGAGCAGGTAAAACAACTCTAATGAGAATGTTGTGTACCCTTTTAAAGCCAACAAGCGGAACGATATGCTGTAATGGAAAAGATATTTTCAGCATGGACAGTGAATATCGCAAGCTGTTGGGGTATTTACCACAGGATTTTGGATTTTATCCTGAATTTACGGTAGAGGATTATTTACTTTATATTGCTGCATTGAAAGGAATCCGTCCTGTTGTCGTAAAAAAACGTGTGAAAGAGTTGATTGCTAAGGTTGGTCTTTCAAAAGTAGCTCATAAAAAAATGAAAAAATTATCTGGTGGTATGAAGCGTAGAGCCGGAATTGCACAGGCTATGTTGAATAATCCTAAGATTTTAATACTTGATGAACCAACAGCAGGACTTGATCCAAATGAAAGAATCCGATTTCGCAATCTGATTAGCGAACTTTCAGAAGACAGACTGGTATTATTATCGACACATATCGTTTCAGATATCGAGTATATTGCGAATGAAATTTGGTTGATGAAAGACGGGGAAATTCTGCATAAAGGAAGTATTGACGAACTGATAAATTCTATGACAGAAACAGTATGGGAATGTCTTGTGCCGAAAAACAGGGTATCTGATTTTATGGAAAAATATAAAATTTCCAATATGAAATCAGAAATAAATCAGGTTATGCTGCGAATTATTTCTCACGAAAAACCGGTTGAGAATGCAATGCGTGTAGAAGCGTCACTGGAAGATGTATTTTTATATTATTTTGGAGAAAAAGCAGGTGATGAAAATGCTGCGTTATGAAATTAAAAAAGTGTTTTCTAAATCAAAAAATAGAATTGCTGTCATAGTGTTATTCGTAATACTTGCGATAACCAGTATATTAACGATTAACAGAGTGGAGTATGTTGATGAAAATGGAAATTCTTCTGTTGGAATTTCGGCTGCAAGAGATTTAAGAGAAGCCAAAAACCAATGGGCAGGTTATTTAACAGCAGATACATTAAGCAAGGTATTGGAAGAGAACAGGACAATTAACAGTTCGAAAGAGGCATTGTCGGATGACATTACAGAACAAAATAAGGCATATGCAAAAAAGCAAGGCATAGCAGGTATTATGGATGTCATTATTTATGCTTTCAGCGATTACAGAGATTATAATTATTATGTAACGGATCAGATTTCTGATGATGAAGTTGGAACAATCTATGAAAGAAGAATTTCTACTTTAAAAAATTGGCTTGAATCTGGAGAAGAAAGATTTACACAGGCAGAAAAAGATTTTATGATTCAGAAATATAAAGAACTGAAAACTCCATTTTACTATGAATATATGGACGGTTGGGCTGCATTACTACAAAATATATCAACCTTTATTCTGATGCTGGCATTAGTGATCGGTTTTCTTGTATCCGGGATATTTTCAGATGAATTTCAGACAAAAGCAGATTCCATTTTTTTCTCTGCACGATTTGGAAGAAGCAAGGGGATTTCCGCAAAGGTAGGAGCAGGTTTTTGTATTGCTACGGGATTTTATCTGATGTTTGTATTTCTATATACGTTTATTGTACTTTTTATATTAGGTGCAGACGGTGCAAACTGTCCAATCCAGTTGGATTTGTGGAGAAGTGTTTATAATATTACTTTTTTACAGGCATATCTGTTTATTGTTCTGGGTGGATATATAGGAACGATATTTGCAGCTACACTCGGAATGTTGGCATCAGCGTTTACACACTCTACGCCAACTGCCGTTATTGTACCATTCATTGTGCTATGTGCATTTCCATTTTTAAGCAGAATTATTACATTGCCTGGATTATGCTCTTTCTTTCCAGACCAGTTATTAGAAATTTATTTGGATATCAAAGAAGCTGGACTTATAACATTGGGAAGTAAAGTAACCACAATAGCAACTGTTATTGTTCCTGTATATGCAGTGGTATGCTTGATTTTTCAGCCGATACTGTACAGGGTATACCAAAAGGTGGAGATAAAATAATTGAAACGATATGCAAGACGAAAAAAATTTAAAGTAAAAAAACTTTTTATCCTGTTATTTACAGTAATGTTATGTGTGATGGCAGGAAAGGTTCTTCATTCATCTTTAACAACGCCTTTTCTTGGAAATATAACACACCATATGGCCAGTGAAGATCATGGCTGGAATCTGATTCTTGTAAATCGTGAGAATTATATTCCTGCTGATTATGAAGTACAGCTTACAGAATTATCAAATGGAAAAAAGGTTGATTCCAGAATTTACCCGGAGTTGCAGGAAATGTTTAATGCTGCAAGGACGCAGGGATATGGTTTGTTTGTTAGAGAGGGATATAGGACACAGGAAGAACAGCAGCAACTAATGAACGAAAAAATAGAAGCATATGAAAATGAGGGAAAATCGAAGTCCGAAGCGAAAAAACTTGCAGAGCAATGGGTGGCAATTCCTGGAACAAGTGAACATCAGCTTGGTATTGCAGTCGATATAAACGCAGATACTACAAAAAGTTCAAGAGATGATGTTTATAACTGGCTTGAGGAAAATGCTCATACATATGGTTTTATAAAGCGTTATCCTTCAAATAAGACGGATATAACAGGTGTTATAAATGAACCTTGGCATTACAGATACGTCGGGAAAGAAGCTGCGTCGGCAATATACTCTCAAGGAATTTGTTTGGAAGAATATATAGAAACGCTGGAATAGAATTTCTTATATGGAATGGGTATATTGACCTATTTCCAAAAATAAAATCCAAACTAAAAAACGAAAAGATGGACGGGGGAATATACATAGAAGAATATTATAAGTAATTGACGAAGGAGGGCAGATTATAGCTAAGTTATTATTACTTTCTCTTGAGGAAAATGAGGACGAACTATTAAATGCAGTTATTTCAGTTTTAGATGGTTTTGAAAATAAAACGCAGATGATAAAAGAAAATTTTTGCACAAAATTAGTTTTTGAAGGAATGGAAATAGATGTTTCAAGACGAATACTATATCGAGGAAAAAAAGAAGTTAAAGTTACGAGTGTAGAGTTTCAAATTCTGCATTTATTAGCAAGAAATCCGGGCAGAGTATTTAGTAAGGAACAGATATATGACATTGTGTGGAAAGAGCCTTATTCCGGCGATCACAATATTGTTATGAGCCACATTAGAAATATTAGAAAAAAGATTGAAGATGATCCAAGTAAACCAATGTACATACAGACAGTGTGGGGAGTTGGGTATCGCTTTAATAAAAATTTAAGCAGTGGTCTGTGAAAATATTCCAGATCACTGCTTATTTTTCCTTTTTAACACCCAAGAGATATTCACAAGATACATGAAAAAATTTAACTAATGATACAGACGGCGTGAAAAGTCAAGATATTCTAGCGGAAAATTGAAGAAAATCAGAAGAATGCAGGAAGACTTTCCTATGGAAATTTAATCGTACAGATGTTAGGAAAGTGTGGGAAATTTCGTCTGTGTCATGACATAGGAAGTGTTTGCTAAGTATCCTTTCATGCACTCCCGAAGGATGTGCCAATGTAGAAGGCATATGATTGTATTATTCGAAAGAACGAATTATAATAATATTCGGAGGAATTGATATGGATTATATGATATTAAAAGAAGCTAGTGCAAAATGGGGAGTAACACCTCGTTGGATAAATTATTTTTGCTCTGGTGGACGTATTCCAGGACCTGTAAAGATGGGAATGGTTTGGCTGATACCAAAATCAGCATAAAAACCTGTGGATGGTCGGACAAAACAAGGGAGAGAATTGTACCATGAATAGAATTTTGATTATAGATGATGACAGAGAACTGTGTGCCTTAATTAAGCGCAGCGTACAAACGGAAAATATAGCAGCCGATTTTTGTAATACCGGAAAAGAGGGCTTGCAGAAATTAAAAGAGCAGGAATATCAGCTTGTAATACTGGATGTGATGATGCCCGGTATGGATGGGTTTGAAACACTGGAAGAAATCCGCAAAGAGCATAGTTTGCCAATTTTAATGTTCACATCCAAAAATGACAGCATTTCTAAGGTGCGGGGGTTACGGGCCGGAGCGGACGATTATCTGACAAAGCCGTTTGATATGGATGAGCTGATTGCCCGTATTGTGTCCCTCATTCGCCGTTACACTCGCTTTAATCAGCAAGCCGGAACGGTGCAAAAGCTGAATTTTGATGGATTACAAATTGACCTTGAAAATCGTTCCGTTACTACGGGAAACGGCACTTTTGAACTTCCACCAAAGGAATTTGATTTGCTGCTCTATTGTGTAAAAAATCAAGGAAGAATTTTAACAAAGCAGCAGATTTATGAAGAAGTATGGGGTGAAGAATATTTCTATGATGACAGTAACATTATGGCGATTATCAGTCGGCTTCGTAAAAAATTAGAAGTCAACCCCTCCAATCCAAAGTACATCCAAACTGTCAAAGGGATCGGTTATCGCTTTAACAAGGAGGTGTAGTCAGCATGGAAATCATCGTATTCTTGTCCATTGTGATTGCTGTTGTGGCTGTATTGACTTCCATCGTTCTCGTTCGGCGTATAAAAAAACAAATAGCAGAAATGACCGATGCATTGGTTGATGTGAAAAATGGAAATGGCAATCGGCGTATTTTGTCTGCAACAAATGAACTAACAGCCCCTCTTGCCTATGAAATCAATGAGATCGTTGTGGCTTATGAAAGCAGGCTTTCTGCTGTGCGACAGACGGAAGAAACCAACCGCCAGCTTATGACGAGCCTTTCTCACGATGTTCGGACGCCTCTTACCACTCTGATCGGGTATCTTGATGCTGCACACAAAGGTATTGTCACGGGAAAAGACCGGGATGATTATATTGAAACTGCTCGCCGGAAAGCCCACGATCTGAAAGAATATATTGATGTGCTTTTTGACTGGTTCAAGTTAAATTCCAACGAGTTTGCTTTGGAAATCCAGAGCATTGAGGCCGCAGAGTTTACAAGGAATATCCTGATTGACTGGATACCGATTTTTGAGGATAAACAGGTTGATTATGACATTGATATTTCCGAACAGCCTGTCCGGGTAAGATTGGATATAGACAGCTATATGAGAATCATCAATAATCTCATTCAAAATGTCATCGCTCATAGCCATGCGGACAAAATTAAAATCTCCCTATCGAAGAAGGAAAACAGCATGGAGTTGCTGCTGGCAGATAATGGAGTTGGAATTGAGAAAGAAGATTTGAAACACATTTTTGAACGGCTTTATAAGTGCGATAAAGGTCGGTCTGAGAAAGGTAGCGGTCTTGGTCTTTCCATTGTCCATCAACTTGTAGAAAAAATGGGCGGAAGCATAGCTGTTGAAAGTATACCGGGAAAAGGAACTGAATTTTCTTTGCGTTTTCCCTTGGAGATTTAAGCGGGTTCCCGTCCTTGTGACGGGAACTTTTGTTTATTTTGTCGGATTTCAAATTGCAAGGTTAATGCAAGGTTGTGGCAAGGTTAATGCAAGGTTGGCGTGATAGAATACCTTACAGAACAGGAGGTTTTGAATATGGATTCAAATTATATTATTGAAACAAAAAATCTGACAAAGCAATACGGCTCACAAAAGAGTGTGGCGGACTTAAATATCCATGTCAAGCGTGGGAGAATTTATGGTCTGTTGGGTAGAAACGGAGCCGGAAAAACCACAACCATGAAAATGCTGTTGGGGCTAACGAAGCCGACTTCCGGTGAGGTCAAAATCTGGGGAAAGTCTTTGCAGGGAAATGAAAAGAAATTGCTGCCCCGCATTGGAAGTTTGATTGAGTCCCCTGGTTTTTATCCCAATCTGACCGGTACGGAGAATCTGCGTATCTTTGCTACCCTGCGTGGAGTACCAAACAACCATGCCATCAAAGACGCTCTGGATTTAGTCGGACTTCCTTACAAGGATAAAAAGCTGTTTTCGCAATACTCTCTTGGTATGAAGCAGCGGTTGGCGATTGCCCTTGCAGTCATGCACGATCCGGAACTTTTAATTTTGGACGAGCCTATCAACGGGCTTGACCCTATCGGTATTGCAGAAGTACGCTCTTTTATCCGTGAGCTTTGTGACGCAAGAGGAAAAACCATTTTAATCTCCAGTCACATTCTTTCGGAGATTTCCTTGCTGGCTGACGATATTGGAATTATTGACCACGGTGCACTGCTGGAAGAAGAAAGCCTTGCTGAGTTGGAGCAAAAAAGCAGTAAACATATCCGGTTTACGATCTCTGATACTGCACAGGCGGCAAGAATTTTGGAACGCAATTTCCATGAAACCCATTTTTCCATACAAGACGACCACAATCTGCGTCTACACAATATGGAGCTGCCTGTGGGGAAAATTGTAACTGCTTTTGTAGAAAACGGATTGGAGGTATCAGAAGCACATACCTGTGAAGAAAGTCTTGAAGATTACTTCAAGCGTGTGACAGGGGGCGAAGGAATTGCTTAAACTAATCAAATGCGAATTTTTGAAATTGAAACGGAAGAAATTTATTCCGCTGATTATTCTGGCTGCGTTCCTGTTTCCAATCCCGCTGACTTATCTGATGATAACGCCCTCTATGATGGAGCGATATACGGATCGGGCAGATGCTTTCGATGGACTATTTAACATGGTGTTGGGATATGGTATCCAGTTTTTACTGCCCTGCATTATCGGAGTGATTGCCGCCATCCTGTTTTTTATGGAACGCGACAACGATACATTCAAAAATTTGCGTACAATTCCAGTAACCAGCACGCAAATGGTACTTGCAAAGATCATTGTCCTTTTTATCTTTGGAATTGTTTTTTGCGTGGCTTCTACTATTGCAACAATTCTTTGCGGAATTGGAACATTAGAAGTTTATGGAATTGGTTATAAGCTGTTTTTGGCGGTTGAAACGGGGATCTTCATTACAGCAGGAACACTCCCGTTGATTGTCCTTGTTGTCTTTTTCAGTAAGACCTATGTTTTTTCCATTTTGCTGTGTGTCTTTTACAGCGTTCTGAACATGAGTGCTACGGCATTGTTTGACACACTGCCTAAAACCATGTTATGGCTTCTGCCCACGCCACTGACTACATTTTGGAGTGCGGGAGATATGGCGGCTCATGGAATAAAAATGGACTTGGAGCAAATGACAGGGCTAATTCCTTCAACATTTCAAGTTGTATTCATTCTTGGAATCATGGCATTCGTTTCGTTCTTACTGATTGACAGATTATATAAGCAGAGGGGGGAATAAACATGGTTCGCATTGTAAAAACAGAATTTTATAAATTGAAAAGGTATCATATCCTTTGGGCGGGCGTTGCACTCATGCTCCTATCCGTCCTGCTGACCTTGTTTACCTCTATGGCGAATGATGGTTCCGTTTGGGATTTCGCCTATCTTACAGAACAGGTCATCAAAAACAATATGTCCATGATTTTTCCGATGTGTATCAGCCTAATTGCTGGATATATGATTTCTCGTGAGCAGACGGATGACACACTGAAAAATATTCTGACTGTGCCGATTTCTTTTAAGAAGCTGCTGACCGGAAAATTGATTGTGTGCGGCGTATTGTCTATTACTTTCGGGCTGATATGCAGCTTGTTTACAATCATAGCGGAAATGATTGTGGGATTTCCAGGCTTTGAGATTTCCTTAGCTCTAAAAGCAGCCTTGCAGATTACTGCGGTTAATTTCTTTTTATATCTTGCGGTTCTGCCGATTATCGCTCTTACTTGTCGGAGGACAGGTAGCTTTTTAGTCGGTGTAATCATTGCTTTTGTCTATGGATATGGAGGGATGTTTGCCGCAGGAAATATGACATTAGCAAACCTTTATCCGATTACCGCAAGTCTTGGAATGGTAGGCTACCGCAGCTATGATACCGCAGTCAACTGGAATATCGGAAGCTGTTCTTGCAGTCTTGTGCTTGCTGTCGTTATTTCTGCCATCTTGATTTTGTGCATGAAAGAGCGAGAAGCAACCCAAACAAAGAAAAAGGCCAAAAAGGTAGCACCAAAGAAAGGCTGGTGATGATTTTATTAAGAAAATAGTTTTAGCATTGGCATTTGTCCTTTTGGGAAGTTTTATGATTTCTGGCTGTTCAAAAGATGAAATTCTCAATCATTATAATAATATCGTTCAGTCGGCTGGAGTCATAGAGCTTACAGGAAAGTTATCTTTGGAAGGAACAAAAGAAAAAGGGATTGATGATTATACGGGAACTTATACGGCTGATTATGAGAATTTTTCAGATTCAGAGTATTTGTTTGGAGGAACTTCTATAAAGCGAGAAGCTGGTAAGGATTTGTCTATTGATTGCACTTTGGAGGTTGCGGAGGGAACTGCAAAAGTATTTTGGATTTCTGGAGCTGATGAAGTAGTCACTTTGCTTGAAACAACCGGAACTTATAGTGACACAATTACACTTCCTGATGGTGGAAATTATGTCGGCATTGAGTGTGAGGAATTTACTGGAAACATTGAATTGAATATTGAATAATCTTTAGCTGTGTGATGGTAAAAGAAAAATGTCACAGTACGGCAGATTTGTTTTAGTTAAAAGTTTATGCATAAAAAATAAAGTAGGTGATTACATGGGAAAATGTTAATACTGACATTTGAAGATAGTGAGGAAGAAATCCTGAATCATATAATATCCTGTGTCAATACGGGAGCAAGAGCATTTCAAGTAATTGAAAATGCAAAAACAAATTTGAGTTTTAATGGATTAGAAATAGATAATATAAATCGTTTGGTAAGAAAGCAGAAACAGGAAATAGATTTGACATTTACAGAATTTGAAATCCTCTATCTGTTAGCCAACAATCTAGGTAGAGTGTTTAGCAAGGAGCAGATTTATGATATTGTCTGGAAGGAATCCTATTCCGGCGATTATAACATCGTCATGAGCCATATCCGTAATCTACGTGAGAAAATAGAAGATAACCCAAGTAAACCGATTTACATACAAACAGTATGGGGAGTTGGGTATCGCTTTAACAAAAATTTAAGCAGTGGTCTGTGAAAATATTCCAGATCACTGCTTATTTTTCCTTTTTAACACCCAAGAGATATTCACAAGATACATGAAAAAATTCTGCAAGAGCAACGACTTCATAATCCGGTACAAAACGTGTTCCTTGTTCGATACGAAGTACGGTAAGGTCACTGAATTCATATCCGGCCAGTTGTAGTTGTTCGGCTAATGCTTTTTGCGACATATGTTTTTCGATTCGTAGGGCTTTTACACGTTGTCCGATAAGGTTCTTGGAATTACTTTCCTGATTCCAGTAAATCTTCATTCAAACACCAACTTTCTAAAGATGAAGTGTTACATGATTGATTTTACGGAATATTATTGATAATATACTTCTAAAGATGAAGTATAAGAGAATAAAGTTGTTGAAAATAATGCAAGGACTGATAATACTGCCTGCAAAATGCAATACTTATATGGAAAGGTGGATACAAAAATGAACGAAGTATTTGAAATGGTGGCAGAGGTATTGGAGGAGCTTCGTAGCGAAGCAGGAGAGCGTGAGTATTCCGTTTGTACGAAAGAAGCGAAAAATGCAGCTAAAGAATTAAAAAAGGCAAATCAGGAATATGAGAAGTTGCTGGCAGAGATTTCAGGAGAACAGAGGGAGCTTTTGGAAAAATATATGGATATTGTGGATCATGCCCATTTTCAAGAAGAACAAAGAGCGTATTATCAGGGAATGATAGATACGATACAGATATTTGAAGGATTGGGAATTTTGAAAAAAAGAAATAAAGTAAAAGAACTGCTTATGCATACTGAAAAATAGTTCAAACGGGGTGGAAGGCTTACAGACAAGCTGACCACCCTGTTTTATCCAGAATTATTCAGAAATAATCCAGAAAAAATAGAAATCTTTCTGCTATTCTGTTTCATGGGTTTTATATGTACGAAGATAGGCTTCCACAAGTGCAAGGATGGTGGTTATCTGATCGGGAGTACATTCTGAAAGATAGATCAACAGCCTTTGGTAATCCAGATTATCGTTCAGAGCCGCTGGATAAAAAAATGGATCGGCAGAGATGTGTAAAGCACGAATGAGCTGTCCGAGTTTTTCAAGACTTGGAACATTGCCATGATTTTCAATCTCTTTAATATATCTTGATGAAACACCGGATTTTTCGGATAGCTCATCATAAGTCAGCTTTTGGTCTAATCTGGCTTTCTTCAGGCGAAAACCCATGTCTTTATCAATTTTCTTAGATTTAGCCATATCATACACCTCCATGTATAGTGTATATTTCACTTTAGAGAAAGAAAATGCACTAATAAATCACTATATTAGAGGGGTATCATGCACTTTTAGAAAAGGTAAGAAACTTTGGATATTGCATATAAAAAAACGCAATGTTCAAAGGCTTTTTTTCGTGTTTTTATCCTTTGAACATGTTTGGGAGGGCTATGTATTCTGAACTGTTGAAAGGATTTTTTGGTGCTAATCAAAGCCAATCCTGCGTAATGCGTGGAAAGGCAGATAAATAAGTTGCATTTTAAGCAATGTAAATAGTTATGCAGTTGAGAGTGCATTATACCCACTCGAGACATGTGGGGAAAATTTAATATCAGATATAAACAACGTCCTATGGGTATCGGCCTGTAAGGGCGTTTTTTATATAAAAAAATATTTTTTAAAAACAGTGTCGGGTGTTCGACGCTGGATATATATCCATTCGTGCTATGGAGTGAAAGGGAGATATTTCACTCTGCTTCAGGTGGTTACGGAAGGAGGTGATCTCTTATGAAGAAATCTTCTTCCGAACAGCAGTCAAGAATAAGGAAACAGTTTGACAGTTTCTGCAAAACCCTGTTGAAGAATGAAATGATAGATTATGAGAGAGAAAGAAATTATCGTTTAAAATATGAAATTTCTTTTTCGGAATTAACGCAGAAGGAACTACGACAACTGGAAATCATGGATGATTACATAGTTGAATCAGAAATGTTCCATGTCTTTGATTATGACATAGAAGTAAAAGATGAGTTGATTGGTGAAGCATTAAAGTCTTTGCCGGAAAAGAAGCGAAATGTAATTTTATTATCTTTTTTTCTGGATATGACAGATACAGAAATTGCAAAATATATGAATCTTGTAAGAAGTACCATTCATCATCATCGTACAAGTTCCCTTATAGCTTTAAAAAAGATTATGGAGGAGATCAGGACTGGAAAAAAGAAATAATACAAAGTTACTACCGTATCATATTATTGTGTCGGCAGCGTCCGGAGATGTGGAAGCAATTAACAGGATTTTGAAACATTATGAAGGTTATATTGCAGTGTTATCAACCAGAAAATTATATGATGAATACGGAAATTTACATTATTGTGTGGATGAAACATTGAGACGCAGACTTGAAACAAAATTGATTACTAAAATACTGAAATTTAAGATTGCATAATTTTTATCTGAACGACTCCCTTTCGTAAATTGATATAAAAAGAGCAATCATTGTACCTTGAAAATTTCATATTTATCCTGCAGGACGAATGAAACAGAGGAGCTATACAGTAGATACGCCAGGACTGTCTGCATTATTGCTTTGCGACATCGTGACGCAAAGTGGAAATGGTATCAAAATGATATGGAAGCAAAGGCATGAGCGATAAATATTTGACTGTGATCAGAAAGTGGGATTTTTGTAGCGAAGATACTGTTTTTGTTAATGATACTTCCGGGAAAGCTGCCCGGTCTGAGAAGATGGTGAAATACCAATGAGGCTGTTACCCGACAGCTACTGCAGGATTTTTGAATAAAAGTAGATGAGAAAGAATAGAGAGGGAAAATGAATAGTGCAAAATTGTTGAGATACAGTATGCAGCTGTCAATGTTGAAACAATTACGCTCGTTAAAACTTATAAGTGAAGCAGAGTATCAGCTGGTAGAGAAAAAGTTAAAAAAAGATTATGGTGTTATTTCTAATATTACCGCTTGACTATCGGAGTGTTGCGTTGTAAGATTATATCAACACTACGGTAGGAACACAAAAAGAAAGGGGCGGTGAAATGGAAGTTGAAATCATTAAGGCGAAGGGTGCTGGTGAGGATACTTCTACGGGAAGAAAGATTGATAGATTAAGAGTTGCCGCATATTGTCGTGTTAGTACTGATGATGAAGATCAGATTAAAAGTTATAATTCAATGGTCAGATATTACACGGACTTGATAAAGAGTAATAAGCAATGGGTTTTTGCAGGAGTTTTTGCTGATAAAGCAATTACAGGCACGAAAACAGATAAAAGAGAAGAATTCCAATTACTGATTCAGGAATGCCTTTCTGGTAATATTGATTTAGTGATTGCCAAAAGTATTCCTAGATTTGCACGAAATACATTAGATACATTAAAATATGTAAGAATGTTAAGAGAGAGGAATATAGCGGTATATTTTGAAGTCGAAAAAATTAATACGTTAAAAGATGGAGAATTTTTACTGACTATTTTAAGTTCTGTTGCACAGCAGGAAGTGGAAAATACATCTGCATATGTAAAAAAAGGTTTGAAAATGAAGATGAAACGTGGAGAACTTGTTGGTTTTCAGGGCTGCCTTGGATATGATTACGATGTAGTAACAAAGTCGCTGTCTATTAACGAAGAAGGTGCGGAAACGGTCAGATACATATTTGACAGATATGTTGCAGGTGCTGGAAGTACGATGATTGCAAGGGAACTGAATGAACAGGGGATTTCAACTATTAAAGGGAATCTGTGGACTTCTTCCAGTGTAATGGGAATTATTAATAATGAAAAATACAAAGGTGATATTTTATTAGGAAAAACCTTTACAGTAGATCCGATATCAAAAAGAAGGCTGGAAAATCTTGGAGAAGAAGATCGGTTTTATATCAAAAATCATCATGAACCGATTATATCAGAAGAAAAATTTGCAAGAGCTCAGGAGATACGGGAACGCCGTAATGGAGGACGCAAAAAGGGAGTAGCACCTGGAAAACGAGAAAAATTCAGTAGACAATATGCTTTTAGTTGTATGCTTGAATGTGGATTTTGCGGTGCGAGCTTGTCAAGACGAAGATGGCATAGTAGTTCAAAGTATAAAAAAACTATTTGGCAGTGTGTCAAATCTACGAAACATGGAAAACGGTTTTGCCCGGATAGTAAAGGAATTCCAGAACAGGTTATTGAGGATGCTTTTATTGAATCCTATCGAATGCTATGTACAGATCATAAGGATGTACTAGAGGAATTTATTAAGAGAGTTGAAAAAACTTTATCTGAAGATTCAATAGAAGATAAAATTGAAAAACTCAATAAAAATGCTTATAATATCCAATATAAAAGAAAGAAATTATTGGAGAGTTATTTAGAGGGCGTTGTGGCTAAGGACATTTACGAAGAAACAGATATGGGATATGAAAAGAAATTATCTGAAGTAAATGCTCAGCTGGGTATGCTCGAACAACAATATGACAATGAAAGCAGCTTGCAAAGAAGACTGGTAGATTTTAGAAAAGCATTGTCAAAAAACCAGATTTTAGAAGAATTTGACAGAGGAATATTTGAAAGTATCATCGAAAAAGTTATTGTCGGTGGTTACGATGAAAATGGAGAGAAAGATCCCTATAAAATCATTTTCATATATAAAACAGGATTCAAAAATGAAATTGGAAACGCAAAAGAACGATTTGGGAAGAAATCAAAAGCAGTAGAAAAAGCGAAAGAAATGTGTTCCCATATCGCAGACGAGGTAAAAGATGTGTGTTCCTATGTTAGTGACAATACATGTGGAGACGGTAGTTCTTTTATCCCACAAAAAAGCCGACAGTTATATCCACATTGATGTGGAGTTTGGAGAGGGCGAGGGCAAGATTCCGGTAGATAGTATTGCTAAAAGAGCCGAAGCGTACAAGCCCAAAGAAAAAGTGACCTACAAAATGATTAAGGAGTACATAGAAGCGAAATACGGCTTCAAAGTACATACCGCATATATCGCAGAGGTAAAGAGAGATTTAGGCTTGCCAATGTATGATGCTCCTAATGCGGTAGAAGAATTGAAACAGCCGAGGAAGCATCCGAC
The DNA here is from genome assembly GCF_020687335.1 of Anthropogastromicrobium aceti. Lineage (NCBI taxonomy): Bacteria > Bacillati > Bacillota > Clostridia > Lachnospirales > Lachnospiraceae > Anthropogastromicrobium > Anthropogastromicrobium aceti. The sequence continues at coordinate 31,014 of NZ_JAJEQN010000012.1, read as the reverse complement.
ACCAGAAAAGGTAGAAGCAATCAAAGATGCACTTCGGTATTTTGCAGTGATATAAAACTTTACTTACAATCGAATATTTCTTACATAGCCGTTTATTCATTTATTTGAGTAAGCGGCTTTTTTCATCCCTATTTTTCGGAATAGGGATATTTTTTGTAGAAGGAGGAGGTTTATTTGAATACACAAATCATTGCCATTGCCAACCAGAAAGGCGGCGTTGGCAAAACAACAACCTGTGCCAATTTGGGAATAGGTCTGGCACAGGCCGGAAAGAAAGTGCTTTTGATCGACGGGGACCCACAAGGAAGCCTGACAATCAGCTTGGGAAATCCGCAACCGGACAAACTGCCATTTACACTGTCGGATGCAATGGGCAAAATTCTGATGGATCAGCCTATACGCCCCGGAGAAGGTATTCTGCATCATGCAGAAGGCGTTGACCTGATGCCTGCGGATATTCAGCTTTCCGGTATGGAGGTTTCTCTGGTAAACGCCATGAGCCGTGAGACTATCTTGCGGCAATATCTGGACACGCTGAAGGGGCAATACTCCCATATCCTCATCGACTGTCAGCCCTCCCTGGGGATGCTCACGGTCAATGCGCTGGCCGCTGCGAACAGGATCATTATTCCCGTTCAGGCGGAGTATCTGCCCGCCAAAGGGCTGGAACAGCTGCTCTCCACGGTAAACAAGGTAAAGCGGCAGATCAACCCCAAGCTCCAGATAGACGGTATCCTGCTGACGATGGTGGACAGCCGAACCAACTTTGCCAAAGAGATCTCCGCGCTCCTGCGGGAGACTTATGGCGGCAAAATCAAAGTATTCGGCACAGAGATCCCCCATTCTGTCCGGGCTAAGGAAATCAGCGCCGAGGGAAAAAGCATTTTTGCCCATGATCCCAGCGGCAAGGTGGCTGAGGGCTACAAAAATCTGACGAAGGAGGTGTTGAAACTTGAAAAGCAGCGCGAAAAAAATAGAGCTGGCCTCGGTAGATGATCTGTTTTCCACCGAAGAAGGCCGCCAGGATGCAAAGCTGGAAAAGATTCAGGAAATTCCGCTGTCTGAACTGCATCCCTTTAGGAACCATCCATTCAAAGTCAAGGATGACGAAGCCATGATGGAGACTGCTGACAGTATCAAGCAGTATGGCGTTCTGGTTCCGGCGATTGCCCGACCAGACCCTGAGGGCGGCTATGAGCTGGTAGCCGGACACAGGCGGCGCAGAGCCAGTGAGCTGGCAGAAAAAGAGACCATGCCTGTCATTATTCGGGATTTGGATGATGATGCCGCCACGATCATTATGGTTGACAGCAACTTGCAGCGAGAAAGCCTTCTTCCAAGCGAAAGGGCTTTTGCCTACAAAATGAAGCTGGAGGCTGTCAAACATCAGGGCGCACGAACCGATTTAACTTCTCGCCAAGTTGGCGAGAAGTCGCAGACCTCTATTCAAAAGGTTGCAGATCAAGCTGGCGAAAGCCAACGGCAGGTACAGCGTTATATCCGTCTGACAGAGCTGATTCCTGAATTGATGGATATGGTGGATGAAAAGAAGATTGCCCTGAACCCTGCCTATGAGCTGTCCTTTCTCAAAAAGGAGGAACAGGTAGACCTGCTGGACGCGATGGACAGCGAACAGGCTACCCCTTCCCTTTCCCAAGCCCAGCGGCTCAAGAAATATAGCCAGGAGGGGCATCTGACCCTCGATATGATGCGTGTCATCATGGGTGAGGAAAAGAAAAGTGATCTGGACCGGGTGACATTTACCTCTGACACTTTGCGGAAGTATTTCCCTAAAAGCTATACGCCCCAGCGGATGCAGGAAACCATCATCAAGCTGCTGGAGGCATGGCAGAAAAAGCGTCAGAGAGACCAGGAACGATGAAAGGAGCCGCCTATGAGGGATATTTCAGCCCGTGAGCTGAAAGGACACAACATTCTCGCCGTAGAGAGGTTTTGGGATAACACCCGCTGGATGATCGAGTTTTCCGTCCTGCGTCCCAGCACTGCTTACGGAAGCCCCGGAGATGAAATGCGGCTGTTTTTGACTGAGGACGGTTATCAGGCCGCCCTGCAAAGCCAGCAGCGCCGGGAGATCAAAATCAAAAGGTACGCCCGTGTAATTGAGGGTCATGTCTTGGATGTAAAGAAAAAACGGAGAAAATAAGATGTTTAGAGAAAAAGAAATTTGCAATGCCATCAGGACGGCGTATCTTTATCTTTTCCCCGACAAAAAGGAGCGGAAAAGGGCGCTCTCCAGATTGAACATGGAACTTGTGGCGCAGTCTGTCCGCTATCGTGGGGAAAGTGTCCTTGCTTACCAGACCGCGGGAAACCATGAGTGTTCCTTGAACTACTATGGGCCAGAGTTGTTTCCACAGCGGGGATTTTGCATTTACCAAAAAACTATCCAGAGTCATTCTACGCAGGTGGATGCTTCTTGCATCCGGGAACTATGGCTCTTGGAGGACGGGCGGTTTGTGGATGTCTCCTGCGTGAATACGAAATACCGTTCGGCGTATGAAAGGTTTTCTACCTGTTACCGTACTATCCATCATATCGTCAGGGAGCGGGACTGGCAGGACTATCCAGCGGAGGAGGTTGCCGACGCCTTTGAGGACATCAGCCGCTATCCCTTTGATGGGAGACCAGGAGTTTTCTATGAAGTTTGAGCCGCGTCTTTACTGACAGCGGCTTTTGTTATTTTCTGACCACAGGAAGGAGTGAAGTGAATGGCAGTCTACCGCGTACAACGGACACGCGATTACACCGTTATGTCAAATTATCATCTGAAGGATAAGGGGCTGACCTTAAAGTCTAAGGGTCTGCTCTCCATGATCCTGTCGCTCCCAGAGGAGTGGAATTACACTACAAGAGGGCTTGCTTCCATCTGTAAGGAGGGTGTGGACGCCATTGGCTCTGCGCTCAAAGAGTTGGAAACAGCTGGCTATATTGTCCGCAGGCAGCTTCGCGGTGCGAATGGCCGTATTACTGATACCGAGTACATCATTTATGAGCAGCCACAGCCAAAGAAGCTGGATATGCTGCCGTCAGATGTGGTTTCACCAGATACGGAAAACCCGGATATGGTAAAACCGGATACGGAAAAGCCCGCAGAATTAAATATAGAGAAATCAAATACAGAAAAATCAATTACTTATGGATCAAGTACCGATTCCATTCCCTTCCGGGAAACAGCGGCGGCAAGACCGCCGGAACGGAAAGGAAGAGATGCGATGTCTGTCACAGAGATAGAAAATTATCGGGAATTGATTTTGGAGAATATCGAGTATGACTGTCTGAAGCAGCGTTATCCTCTCTACCTGGATGACCTGAATGAGATCGTAGAGCTGTTGGTAGAAACGGTCTGTGCCAGACGAAAGACCACCCGGATCTCTGGGGCAGACTTTCCTCACGAGATCGTGCGTTCCCGTTTTTTGAAACTGGACAGCTCCCACATCGAGTTTGTCATGGACTGTCTGCAAAAGAACACCACCCAGGTACGCAACATGAAGCAGTACCTGCTTGCGGTGCTGTTCAATGCGCCTACCACCATGAATAATCACTTCACTTCATTGGTCAACCACGATATGCACGCAGGCGGCTGGTAAAGGCCGCCTTTTATCATGCCAAAGGAGGCACGACATGAACCAGATGGAAATTTTCAAAAACCCGGAGTTTGGCAGTATCCGGGTCATCGAAGAAAACGGCAAATACCTGTTCTGCGGAACGGATGTGGCCGCTGCGCTGGGGTACAGCAATTCCCGCGATGCAATTATCCGCCATTGTAGGTATGTCGTGAAACGCGACGCACCTCACCCACAAAGCCCCGACCGCAAAATCAGTATGACTTTTATCCCCGAAGGAGATTTGTACCGCCTGATTGTTCACAGCAAATTGCCATCGGCAGAACAGTTTGAACAGTGGGTATTCGATGAGGTTCTGCCTACCATTCGCAAGCACGGGGCCTATCTCACAAGAGAGAAGCTTTGGGAGGTAGCTACTTCCCCGGAGGCTCTGATGAAGCTCTGCTCAGACTTGTTGGCTGAGCGTGAAGCAAATATTTCTCTGCGTAAGGAAAATGCACAGCTGGAGGGCAAAGCCGCTTTCTATGACCTGTTCATCGACTTAAAGCACAGCACCAATCTCAGGACAACCGCCAAAGAGTTGGATGTCCCGGAGCGCCGGTTTGTTCGGTTTCTGATAGAACGACGGTTTGTGTACCGCACAGCATCCGGCAATGTGCTGCCCTATGCCAATGTGAAAAATACGGGGCTGTTCTGTGTGAAAGACTACTGCAATCACGGGCATACCGGCTCCTACACGCTGGTTACGCCAAAGGGAAAGCTCTACTTTGCTCAGCTGCGGGAGATGATCTTGCTGGTCTCATAAGAACGGAAAGGAAGTGGGTTTTATGCAGGAAGGCAAAACAATCGGGCAGCTGATGGAGGAAATGCGCCAGAAAGCCGGGGCGCAGAACTATCACGGTCATGACTACATGGATCTCCAGCGATTTGCGGAGAACACCCGGCACATGATTATTTTTGATGTACTGACGCATGACTCCCCGGTTGGCTGGAAAGGAGAACGCACCCGCCTGTTTTTGTCAGATATAGGCTATGAAAAAGCTCTGGACAGTCAGGCAAATGGGCAGATCAAGATTCTCAGCCATGCAAAGGTCAGAAATGGAGATTTGTTTTATGACCACAAAGAACAGATACGATAGGAGGAATCCGATATGAATGAGGAAAAGAAAGTACCCTTTAAGTGGGAATATGGGGAAGAAACCATATCGCTGCAACTTGGAATGTATGCGAATAATCAGCGGCTTTATATCGGCATGATTACCCATACAGAAGATGGAGCAGAGGCGTTTGCAGATATGACGGTGAACCTACCAGGATATTCCCTGGACCCCGGAGAGGCGTTTATTTCCGGTGACATCAGCAAGGACCTGCTGCGATTCATCAAAGAGAACAAGTTGGGGAAGGTGCTTCCCTATCAGGTGCAGTCCGGTTATGGAAAATATTCTGCCGTTGCCTTTGATCTGGAGAAGTTGAAGGCATTTGACCCCAAAGGTGTGGCAGAGTTTCGGGAAGAGTGGAATCTGCCGGATAAGAAGCCGGTAAAGAAAAAGAACCGCGGGATGGAGCGATGAAGAAATATTTTCTCCGGCGGCTGGTGGTCCCGCCTTAGAAAGAAGTGCACCACCCCTGCACATTTTGTGGAAAGGAGGCGATGAAAATGCAGGAAGAAGTGGAAAACAGGACTTTAACACTGGTTGTCAGTGGAACAAAGTTCACCGGCAGGCTGCTCAAAGCCGCCATCAGCAAGTACATGGCCCACTGCAAGGAAAAGAAGCTGCAAAAGCAGAGAAGCCGTGACGCTCCTGTGACACCCCACGGCAAACAGACCGTCAAGCAGATCATTGGTCAGAATCAGGGGATCTCCAATATTGAGATCACAGACCCATCTATCAAGGAGTTTGAGAAGATCGCCCGGAAATATGGTGTGGATTATGCGGTGAAAAAGGACCGCAGCAGTTCTCCGCCAAAGTACCTGATTTTTTTCAAAGGCCGTGATGCAGATGCTCTGACAGCAGCTTTTACAGAGTACACCAACAAAAAGGTCAAAAAGGCAACGAAAACAGAGCGCCCGTCCGTACTGGCAAAACTTAACCAGTTCAAAGAGATGGTTAAAAATGCTGTGGTGGATCGCACCAAGCGAAAGGAGCTGGAACGATGAAAAAGACATTGGACATCAAAAAGCTCATTTTGCTGAATATGCCGTATATCCTGCTGGGGCTGTTTGCTACCAATTTTGGAGAGGCATGGCGAATGGCACAAGGTGCGGATGCCTCAGAAAAGTTTCTTTCGCTGGTTACGGCTCTGCCTGGGGCGTTGCAAAGTTTCTGGCCAAGCCTGCATCCATTGGACTTGTTGGTAGGGCTGTGCTGCGGTGTTGGTCTGAGGCTGGCGGTGTATCTTAAAAGCAAGAACGCCAAGAAATATCGACATGGTTTGGAATATGGTTCGGCTCGCTGGGGAACCCGTGAGGATATTGCACCTTATGTTGATCCTGTATTTCAGAACAATGTGATTCTGACGAAAACGGAGAGCCTGACCATGAACAGTCGCCCCAAGGACCCCAAGACTGCCAGAAACAAAAATGTACTGGTGATTGGCGGCTCCGGTTCCGGTAAGACCCGATTCTGGCTGAAACCCAACCTAATGCAGATGCACAGCTCCTATGTTGTGACGGACCCGAAGGGAACAATTCTGGTGGAGTGCGGAAAAATGCTCCAAAGGGGTGCGCCCAAGCTGGGGAAGGACGGAAAGCCCATGAAGGATAAGCACGGCAAGGTCATTTATGAGCCGTACCGAATCAAGGTCCTAAATACCATCAACTTCAAGAAGTCCATGCACTATAACCCCTTTGCATACATCCACTCGGAAAAGGATATTTTGAAGCTGGTGACAACGCTGATCGCTAATACCAAAGGCGAGGGCAAGGCCGGAGACGATTTCTGGGTCAAGGCGGAAACATTGCTGTATTGCGCATTGATTGGATATATCCACTATGAAGCTCCGGTGGAGGAGCAAAACTTCTCCACCCTCATCGAGTTCATCAACGCCATGGAAGTCCGGGAGGATGACGAGGAGTTCAAAAATCCTGTAGACCTGATGTTTGATGCACTGGAATCGGAAAAACCAAACCACTTCGCAGTGCGGCAGTATAAGAAATATAAGCTGGCAGCCGGCAAAACCGCTAAGTCGATTTTGATTTCCTGCGGTGCGCGTCTTGCCGTATTTGATATTGCGGAGCTGCGCGAGGTTACATCCTACGATGAGTTGGAACTGGATACGCTGGGAGACAGAAAAACGGCTCTGTTCCTCATTATGAGTGATACGGATGACAGTTTTAACTTTCTCATTTCCATGTGCTACACCCAGTTATTCAACCTGCTTTGTGAAAAGGCCGACGATGTGTATGGCGGCAGGCTTCCGGTTCATGTGCGCTGTCTGATTGATGAGTGTGCCAACATCGGGCAGATTCCGAAGCTGGAAAAGCTGGTGGCCACCATCCGAAGCCGTGAAATCTCTGCCTGTCTGGTGTTGCAGGCACAGAGCCAGCTCAAGGCAATTTACAAAGATAATGCCGATACCATCATCGGCAATATGGATACTTCCATCTTCCTGGGTGGCAAAGAGCCAACAACGCTGAAAGAGCTGGCGGCTGTTCTGGGAAAGGAGACCATAGACACTTACAACACCGGAGAGAGCCGGGGACGGGAGACCTCCCACTCGCTCAACTATCAGAAATTGGGAAAAGATATGCCATACTTGTTCGTGAAGAGTTCAGTTGCCTTGAATTTATCATGAACAGGGACACGATCAACTGGATTCTGAAATAACTGAATACAGGAGGTCGAACATGGAGCATTTACCAAAGAAAATCCATCAAAACGGAATCAGCTACACGCTGGTGGGAGACTACTACATCCCCGATCTGGAGCTACCGGAGGAAAGCCGCCCCATTGGGCGGTGGGGCCGGATGCACAAAGCGTTTCTGCAAGAACACCGGCCCGGCCAGTACAATGCCCTGCTTCTGTCGGGAAAACTCTGGACATATCTTGCTGACCTGAACGAACAGGCCGCTGACCGGCTGGCGTGTATCGTCTCGCAGATGCAGGAGGCGGAGGGTGTCACCGAGGAACTGAAAGCCCGTGACCAGCTTGCGTGGGTCGGGGGCATGAACAGCATTCGCAGCCGAGCAGAGGAAATCATCCTCTCTGAGATGATTTTTGTTTAAGGAGGTGCCTGTCTATGAGATACCGTATCGAATACGCCGATGGGCGTTATTGTAACTTTGCCAACGGCAGGGCTGAGCTGCTGAAATGGCTGAAACTGCTGAAGCAAGAGGAAATCTCCGACATCCGCAAAGTATATAAAAGCGGTGTGTCAGATTCCGTCCTGGAAACATACCGGAATTATATCCGCCCAGCATAAGGAGGGGCGCTTATGGGTACAGATATAGAAAAATTGGTTGATTTGATGATTCAGGAGCGGATGCAGAGCCAGTTTGCTAAGTGGCGGGAGGCAGAAACCGGCACGGAGAAAAAAGAGGACTGCCTTCGCTTGGAAAACGAGTATGAAAAAGCAATCAGCGCATTGTCTGAGGAACAGAAGGACGCTGTAAGACACTACTGTGATTCTATTTTCGATTCTGGTGCAGAAAGCGAGTGCTTCTTTTACCGGCTGGGCCTCAAAGATGGCATCCGTCTCTGGAAGTTTATGAAAAAGCTGATGAAAACGGTCAGCTAACGGATGTATAACCACATATTTTATTCCGCCCACAAACGGGTCGAAAGCCGTCCAACGGTACAGATTGGGCGGCTTTCCTGTTATCTGCGTTTCTTCCGCTTGGGCGCATAGTACGGCTGCGGCTTGGCCTTTCCTCTCATGTTGTTGGGATTTTTGAGCATTTTGGACAGGCTCAGTATCCGCAAAAATGCAGAGAAGTCCTCTGAGGAAATCTTCTCGAAGGGTATCTGCATTCTGTCGCAAAATTCGTGGATTACCACTTCCTCTTGGCTGCCCTGTTCGAGCGCCTGTTCAAACTTTTCCTTGACGTCATCCAGCGTGGGCTGCGGGTCGGCGGTGGTCTTGTCCTTGCGGTGTGCTTCCCGGATGTCCCGGACGATGCTGTCCAGATCATCGTGCATGACATGGCTGTAAAAATCGCTTTCCTGCACCTGCCCCAGTTCCAGCGTCCGCATATAGAGGTCATCTTCTCCGGGCGCATACTTGCTCATGACGGTCTGCCGGGTGGCCTCCAACACCAGATTCATCTGCTCCACCCGCATATTGGCGATCTGGTCGATGCAGATTTCCATATCTATCATCAGCCGCCGGAAATTCGGGTGGGCAGCCAGTTCGCAGAGAAGCCGGTTGTTGATTTTGCCGCTGCTCAAAAGTTCCACCATATCATCACTCAGATGCAGAGATTGAAGTTCTGTGTTTGGGTGATTTTTATTTTCCGTCAGCCCCATCAGATAGTCGGTGGACACGCCGTAAAAGTCCGCCAGCGTTGCAATCGCAAACGGGCTGATGTCCTTGTAGTCATCGGTTTCGTATTTTCCCAGCGCGGATTTAGACAGGCCGGTCTGCTCCGCCAGTTGTTCCAGCGTCAGGTGCTTGTCCACCACCCGCAGGTCTTTGAGCCGCTCCGGGATTGTCAGCTTTGCGTACATCCAAAGCCCCCTCTCTCGTTATCTTTTTCAGTGATTACACCCATTATAGCACGATTCCATAAGCGTGGAAATATGCGGATTTCGAGCGTTTTTCCGACGTTTTGGATATACGGGAAAGGGCCTCTTTTTTCGGTAAACTGGTTCTTGCAGACAGGCACAGAACCTTGAAAATCGAATGACCGGCTGCAAGGGGTATGGCCTCCGGGGAAGTGACGCCAGGACAGAAATCGAGCACACCAAAGAGGCCGATACGCCGGGAGAAATTCCGGGCAGGAGCGGCTTGCAGGCAGACCGGCGGACAGGAAACAAGTTTATCATGCGGGGCGCATGGCTCCGCAGCAAAGAAATGGAGGAAATCATTATGACACTGAGTATGAAAGAAAAGAAGATTCTCTACGCTTACGGCTGTCTCAGCCACCACAATACGGTGACACGGCTGAAATGGCTGACGGCTCTGACGGTTGACCCGGAGGCCAAACGCCGGATGCTGGGGCTGGCCCGGAAGGTGGAGACGGAGATGAACGAAAGCTGGTACGAGGATTTTTATCACCATCTGCGCATGGAGATGGACGAGTACCGCCGTCTCAAGCGCAACCTGCGTGTGCTGAAATCTTACACCGATTATGAGGAGGATCTGTATGAAGAAGCTGTCTAAGTATGAGAAAGAAACCATCATCAACTGGAACGAGGCGGAGAACCTTGCCAGCGTCTACACCTTCAACGCCAGCTTGAAGCGCAGGCTGGCTGATTTCAGCCGGAAGTACCCACTGTTGTGCCGGTTGGAGCGCAGCACGCCGGAGGGCAGCGTGACCTATGTGCTGGACAAGTCCCGGCTGTCGATCCGGCTGGTGCCTCCGTACAGCGAAGAACGGAAAGCCGCCGCAAGGGAGTACGCAAAGGAGCATGGCTTTCAGGTGGTGGTAACGGAAGAAAAAATCGCCTAAAATCGGGGTGTTTACGGGAAAAATGACGGGTCTGCACCCGATGTTTTGACCGGCAATCCCCGCAGGCGTATTCCGTATCCACTCCCCGCCTATGGGCGCAAATGTGTGGATACGGAGCCGGTGAAACTGGCAAACACCGTTCCTGCGGTGGAAGCCAGCTTCGCCGGTGCGGAAGTACAGAGGGCGGCCAGCCCTTTGTGGCGGGGTGCAGGGGCGGCAGCGCACTGCTGGGGTCAAGGGGCAACGCCCATTGGCAGGTTAAGGGCGGCAGCCATTATCGGGTCAAGGACGAAGTGCCTTGGCAGGTTGAGGGCAGCCGCCCCATCGGGTCAAGGGTGAAACGCCTTGCCCAGGGAAAGTTGATGCCTGCGTCAACTTGTATTGGGTATTACCTGACGCAAAATTCGCAGGATTTGCGGCTTCGCCGCCCCTTCCCCGGCCCCAGAACATCTTCGCAGGAAGGAGGAAATCTGTTTGAAACTGACACGACACAATGGACGCTCCGGCAAGCATGGCACCTATAATCCCCGCCACAATGACCGCCGGTTCGATGTGGAGAACAGCGAACACATTGACGCAGAACGGGCAAGGCAAAATGTCTACTGGGACTGCTACCGGGGCTTTACCACCCATGAGTTCCGGGAGAACCCGGAGCAGCCGGATTTCAGCTTTGAGGAAATCGAGCGGATGTATTACTACGAGCATTACGGCGGCTATGTGGAAGCTCAGAACGCCCGGAATGAGAAAACCCGGCACACCGAGCGCAACCGCACTGTGGAGGACTTGCTGAAAAACAACAAGACCTGCCCGGAGGAAAGTATCTACCAGATCGGCACGATGGGAGAATCCGTCTCGCCGGATACGCTCTTTTCCATCGTCAATGAGTTTTATCAGGAATTTGAGCGCCGCTTCGGTTCCCATATCCACATCCTGGACTGGGCGCTCCATCTGGACGAGGGGACGCCCCACATCCATGAGCGGCACGTCTTTGACTGTGAGAACCACTATGGGGAACTGTGCCCCCAGCAGGAAAAGGCGCTGGAAGAACTTGGCATCCCTCTCCCCAACCCGGAGAAGCCCAAAGGCCGGAACAACAACCGCAAGCAGACCTTTGATGCGGTCTGCCGGACGATCCTGTTTGACATCGCCAGACGGCATGGGCTGCATCTGGATCAGGAGCCGTCCTACGGCGGGCGGGACTATCTGGAAAAACAGGATTATATCCTGATGAAGCAGAAGGAGCAGCTTGCGGCGCAGGAGCAGAAGCTGGAAGAACTGACGCTCAAAATCGAGGACGTGGAGACGCTGTTAGATGATGTTTCCGATGCGGCCTATGACAAGGCGGTGGAGGTGGTGACCGATACCGTCCGGCAGGAGACACACAAGGAAGATATTCGTCTGGTGGAAGAATCGAAAAAATGGGTGCTTTCGCCGGAGCGCAAGGCCCCGAAGAAGGAGCGTGACTACGCTGCCGCCCGTCTGGATGGAGTGATTACCAAAATCAAACGGGTCATGCAGAACGCCCTGGCAAAAATCCAGAAAACTCTCATGCAGCCGGAGGTCAAGAAGGCCGGTAAGGAGCAGATTAAGGAGAAGGCCAGAGAATCCATCCGGGAGAAGCTGGCGAAAGGCAGGCTGAACGCTGACCGAGATAACCGGGAACGCTGGGAACGTGAGGGGCGGATTGCTCCGAAAAAGAAACACGATATGGAGTTATGAGGCACCTGATTTTCTGCGGAAACGGGTGCTTTTTTCTCTGCCTGGAGGTGAGAAAATCGAATATATTTGAAGCGGTGAAGGAGTCTGTCACCACAAGGCAGGCTGCGGAATATTACGGGGTGCAGGTTGGCAGGAATGGCATGGCCTGCTGTCCCTTCCATGATGACAAACATCCCAGTATGAAGATTGACCATCGGTTCCACTGCTTTGGCTGTCAGGCAGATGGGGATGTGATTGATTTTACCGCCCGTCTGTTTAGTCTGAGCAGTAAGGAGGCGGCGCTGAAGCTGGCGGAGGATTTCTCTGTCCACTATGACGCCAAAGGCCATGACCCGCCCCGCAGGAGGCCGGTCAAGCGAAAAATCAGCGAGGAACTGCGTTACCGGCAGGCGGAGCAGAAATGTTTCCGGGTGCTGTGCAATTACCTGCATCTGCTGGAACGCTGGGAGAAGGAATACGCCCCGCAGACGCCGGATGAAGCGTGGAATCCGCTGTTCGTGGAGGCCCTGCAAAAGAAACCGTACACGGAATATCTGCTGGATATTCTCTTGTCCGGCAGCATGGAGGAACGTGCTTCCGTGGTCGCTGAGTATGGAAAAGAGGTGAGGAAGATTGAGCAGCGAATATCAGAGTTTACCGCTAGCCACCCGGCAGGCCGCCATGAGCGCAGCCGAAGCCTTAGCGCCGGAGCGGAGCGTTGATGAGGTGCGGGAAAGCCTGTCCGTCACCGAGAAGGGCCAGCCCGCCAACACCATCGGCAACTGCCGGACGGTGTTCTGCCATGACCCTCTCCTGCGTGGGGCGATCCGCCTGAACCTTTTGACTGACCGGGTGGACATTGTACAGGATTTAGGCTGGCGCAGGAATACCAGTGCCCTGACGGATACGGACGTGAAATATCTGCTTCTCTATTTTGAGCAGACCTATGGCCTGACCAGTGAGAAAAAGATGACGGCGGCGCTCTCCATCGTGGCGAATGAGAACTGCTACCATCCCATACAGGACGTGCTAAACGGCCTTGTCTGGGACGGGACGCCCCGCATCCGCTCCTGTCTCCATCATTTCTTAGGTGCGGACGAGAGCGACTATGTGGAGGAAATGCTGAAACACTTTTTGCTGGGGGCTATCCGGCGGGTATTCCGCCCCGGCTCCAAATATGAGGAAATGCTCTGTCTGGTGGGCGGTCAGGGGGCTGGCAAGTCCAGCTTCTTCCGCTTGCTGGCGATCCGGGACGAGTGGTTCAGTGACGACCTGAAAAAACTGGACGATGACAGGGTGTATCTGAAGCTGCAAGGACACTGGATTATCGAAATGTCGGAGATGCTGGCTACCAGCAGCGCCAAAAGCATTGAAGAAATCCGCTCCTTTATCAGCCGCCAGAAGGAAACCTACCGGACGCCCTACGAGGCCCAGCCCAAAGACCGGCTGCGGCAGTGTGTGTTCGGCGGTTCGTCCAACACACTGGACTTCCTGCCCCTTGACCGGGCCGGAAATCGGCGCTTTTTGCCGATCATGATTTACCCGGAGAATGCAGAGGTTCACATTTTGGAGGACGAGGACGCCTCCAGAGCCTATCTTTTACAGGTCTGGGCGGAGGCCATGACGATTTACCGCAGCGGCCACTACTCTATGAAGTTCAGCAAGTCCATCCAGCGCCAGCTGGTGGAGGTGCAGAAGGATTTCATGCCGGAGGACACCGAGGCCGGACAGATACAGGGCTTTCTGGAACACTACACCGGCAGCATGGTCTGCTCCAAACAGCTGTTCAAGGAGGCGCTGGGCCACACCTACGATGAGCCGAAGCGGTGGCAGCTGCACAATATCAACGAGATCATGAACACGGTGGTGACGGGCTGGAAACCATTCTCCAATCCCCGGATGTTCACCGGATATGGCAGGCAGAGGGGCTGGGAACGGGACGTTTCCGGCAACGAACTGCCCGGCAACGAAGATGGATTTGTGGAGCTGACCGAGGAAGAATGCTGCCAGCTGGAACTGCCGAAGGAGTGGATCGCATAAAATTAGCGGTCTGTTGCCGGGATGGTTGCCACTTGGTTGCCGGGTTTGTTGCCGGGGATTCTCCGGTCTGGATACGGAAAAAGCCTGTAAATAAGGTATTTTCTAATATCTATCTCTATCTCCGGCAACGAAAACAACGAGATTTTTCAAGAAAATTGATAAAGTAAGATTTGCAGGTCAGACGGTAGTTTACAGGTTTTCAGAGGTTCGTTGCCGGACTTCGTTGCCAGTGCTGCCGTCTGGCCTGCTACTCTATGGAGGTAGCCTATGGAAAAAAGCAAACAGCAGAAAAATAAAGTCCGTTTTGTGGTGGTGCGGGAGTTCTCCGGGGAGAAGTCCATGCGGGAAGCCTTTGAGCAGCTGATTGAGCGTCAGACCTGCGAACACTTCGAGGAATGGCGTCAGCAGCGGGAAATGGCCGAAAACGCTGCGTAAAAACGGTTGATTCAGGGGCAGGGACATGGTACTATAATGGTATCGTGTCCCTGTTCATAGAAGGAGAACGCTATGAGCAGGAAAAAACAAGTCTATGAGAAAATCACCGCTCTCTACTGCCGCATCTCTCTGGATGACGGCGGCGACAACGAGAGTATGAGCATCAGCAACCAGAAAATCATGCTTCGGGACTTTGCTGAAAAGCATGGAATGTTCCAGTATGAATATTATGTGGATGACGGCTATACGGGCCGCAATTTCAACCGCCCTGCCTTCCAGCGCATGATCGCTGACATTGAGGCGGGGAAGATCGGCTGCGTCATCACCAAAGACCTATCCAGGCTTGGTAGGAACTATATTGAAGCTGGCAGCTATATCGAAATCTTTTTCCCCAAACACAATGTACGCTATATCGCCATCACGGACGGCGTGGACAGCCTGACCCGTCAGGAGATGGACATTACGCCCTTTAAGAATATCCTGAACGATATGTACAGCCGGGATATTTCTAAAAAGGTGCTGGCAGGCATCACCACCCGCTCCCGGCAGGGGAAGTTCTGCGGAGGGACGCCGCCCTTCGGCCTGATGCGTGACCCGGAGGACAAGGGGCATCTCATCATTGACCCTGAGACAGCGCCAATCATCCGCAAAATCTATGACTATGCCCTTGACGGGCTGGGCTGCATGAGGATTTCCAAACGTCTGATGGAAGAAAAAATCCCAATCACCCATGTCAAAGCCAACACGGAGTTTGACGCCAACTATTATTTCTGGGGCGGAGCCAGAATCAGTCACATCCTGAGAAATCCATTCTATAAGGGCGCACATTTGGTCTTTCGGACGCATCAGAAAGGCATCCGCTCCAACACCTATGACATTATTCCCCGTGACCAGTGGGAAGTGATCGAGGGCTGCCATGAGGCCATTGTGACGCCGGAGGAATGGGAACAGGTGCAGGAACTCATTGACCGCAGGCCGACCATTCAGGGGAATTCCTGCCCCTTTTATAATCTGTTCCACGGTCTGGTCTACTGCGCCACCTGCGGGAAGTCCATGCAGGTGCGGTATGAGAAAGTGGGCCGAACCGGGAAGAACCGCTTCACCGGCGAAATGCGGGAGCCGATTGACAAGGCGTACTATATCTGCCAGACCTACAACCGCATGGGCTGCAAGGTCTGTTCCAGCCACAAGATCGAGGCCAGGGATTTATACAATCTGGTGCTGAAAGACATTCAGGAACTGGCGGCGCAGGCTATGAAGGATGCCGATGCGTTCTACCAGCGGCTCAGCCGCCGGATGGAGCACCGGTATCTGGTGGACGCCTCCCAGACAGAAAAGGAACGCCTGCGGCTGGAAGCCCGAAATCAGGAAATTGACGGGATGTTCCTGAGCCTGTACACCGATAAGGCCAAAGGCATCCTGACCGAGCAGCGGTTTGTGAAGCTGACGGCGGCGCTGGAACAGGAGCAGGAATCCAACCAGAAACGCCTGCATGACCTGGCAATGATGCAAGGTCGTGCCGATGCGCAAGAAAGCGAAGTCCGCACTTTTATCAAGGAAATCCGGCGCTATGCCGCCATCGAGGAACTGGACGAGGCGGTGCTGAACCGGCTCATTAGCCGGATTCTGATTGGAGAAATCAAGAAGATTGATGGTCAGAGGACACAGGAGGTTAAGATTATTTACAATTTTGTTGGGGAAATGTCAAGGTAGAATTTAGACGCTAAATACTTTTAATTTATATCAAAAGTGATACAACAATTTTCTTTTAATGCTATCAGGCAATAAAGTTATTCCTTTGGCCAGAGTAAAAGGGATAACTTTATTTTGCTAAAGCATACTAAAAAGGGCGCGTTGCAGAAAATTATCCGCAACACGCCCTCTTCTATAAGTCCTTATGTCAAAATCAAATTATTGGTAATCTTGAATATTGGGATAAGCGGCACCGTTATTATGCGCGTAAGCTGCTTCAAAGTAGTCGAGGCTTTCAAAAGTAATGCCCTGATAGTTTCCGACATTCAACACATCAAAAGTTAGATTCAGAACATCACCAGCGGAATATTGGTCAAGAAGATTTCCTGCAAATTTCCATCCTATGTTTTCCTCATAAGTATCCTCGGTAAAATAAAATGTAGTCGCATCCTCAGTCGCATCATAACTAATGTCAATAATTATATCAGAGAAATGAACTTGATCTCCAGCATTAAAGTCTTTGAGATAATCTACAGTTTTTCCATCAGCAGGATTAATAAATTGAGCATTAAGTTGTGTCATATCAACAACCTCTGGAGGAAGAGAATTAAGTCTGTAAGATTCTGCAACAGAGAATTGATAAACTCTGTTATTATCCCCAAAGTAAAATCCATCTTCCGTCATAGGAACACTTGAACGAGCATTGGCATTGTAATAATGGGCATAATACAACTGCCATTTGTATGTCTCAGTTGAAACAAACTGTGCTTTCCATGTACCAGAACTGTCTCCTGCTTTCTTTGTATAAAACATATACTGATTTGTACCAGTAGTTGCTTGACTTACCGTATCACCAGAGGCATCTGACAAGATGAGTGCAATCTGTGTAAAAATATCGACAAAGATAATCCTATGTCCATGCATACGGATAGAACCAACGCTGTTATCTACTTCTGGACGAAAATAAACCTCAGGCCCCATATCACCCGTGTTATATTCTATGCTAGGTGAAACAAGATAGGCCCAACTACTATCCTTTTCACTCTGTCCATCGAGATCGATAAGCTTTTCCACATAATCTGAAAGGATAATCCAGCCAATCTTTCACCAATTCACTTTGCTTGCTTCAGCAGAAGAACTGATATTCTCGTTGTCGGCATAAGCAAAAGTAGTGTTAGAAAAACTTATGCACATAACCAAGGAAAGAGTAAGTGCAACAATCTTACGTGTTAGCTTTTTCATTAAAAGCCCCCCTTCTCTTATAAAACCAAAACAATAATGCAAATGATGGATGCAATAAAAAAGAATACTCCAGCAACCCGCATCAAACCAAGATATAAATCTGTAGGTTCACCGCCTTTTACAGAAAAGAAGTGTTCAATTTTCCATAAAAGTTCCGGCTTAAAAATCATAAAAAAACTTAATAGAAGCAAAAGGATAAGCCATATGTTATCTATGTATAACACTTCCTTTCTGCTAATACTGAAAATTCAAATAAAAAAGCGCATAAGTAGACAAATAATCATGCCTAACTTATGCGCAAATAGAAACAATTTTAATTCTAAGCCTCCAAAGCTGGCAGCGTCGGTAAAAATGCTCCATTATTAAGTTAGGCAACTTAACCTTAAAACAAATCATCGGTCTTACCTCCCAACAATATAAATTTCGACTTTTCACTTTTATTTTATCACCTAAAGCAGAACTTGTCAATGAATTTGTCTAAAATAAGTCGATTTTCTTTTTTGATTATGTGCATTTTTAACTAATAGAAAGAAAGTTGTATTGAGGGCGATTGGTGTTCCTTATTCCATATGTCGGAACTGTATGAAGTGAAAATAGTTTATCCGTTGAAGAGTCACTCCACAGGTTATGCTTGATTCTTTCAAAGTTATGTTTCTATAATATGCATCCGTACTGTCATATTATAATTCACATTATTGGATAATATAAATTGACAAGTATAAGATAAACAGACAAGGAGTCGCTGCCACCCGTAAAACGGGTGGCTCGGGACGCAGGCTTTAAGCCCACTCTACTTGGCCGCGCCTCAAGGCGCTAGCTTTCTCTTTTAGGCTATACTAAAGTTTTTATTTCCCTGGTACAACCGGGGATTTTTTTGCTTCAAGCCGCCAATTAGAACGGCAGCCACAAAGATTTTTCTTTGCGGCTGCCGTTTTCTTGAATTCATCACTTGACAATGTGGCAAAGAGCTGATGAGCCAGGACGAGCTGGCAGTTATGGATGGCGGCAAGTGCATCTTGCAGTTGCGCGGTGTGCGTCCGTTTCTTTCAGACAAGTATGACATTACCAGACACCCTAATTTCAAATACACAGCTGATGCGGACAAGCGAAATACCTTTGATATTGAAGCATTTTTGTCTGCCAGACTAAAACTCAAGCCTGATGAGGTCTGCGATGTATATGAAGTAGACACGGAGGGCGTGTAATACGGTTCCGCTGAGAAAGGAGTGATCTTATCTATTTGCCGCACCTGCCCTCTATGGGCCATTGGCGTACAAAGCGGACAATCGCAAGAAAAATAATGAAAAAGGAGGACAGCCGGAATCAGGCTCTCATAGATCGAGGGCAGATTGTTCCGGCTTTTGTGCGCTTATGAAACAAACCTAACTAATTATTCAAATGATTCCGGCTAATATTATTTATGGCATTTTTTGAACAGGCAATCACCGTTCTTCAGACCCTCGTTATCGCGCTCGGTGCCGGTCTTGGTATCTGGGGCGTCATCAACCTGCTGGAAGGTTACGGAAACGACAACCCTGGTGCAAATGCTCATGTACGGTAGAGAAGCACAAAGCAAAACAAGGATAGCCAGCCCTGCCACTATTCCGAAGTCAGGGGAACGCAATAGAAAAATTCATAGCTGTATGCTATACTTAATTAGCATTTGAACATATCAAGCTGACACAGCAATCTCTTTACTTGCCGTTAATGCACGTCTACCAATAGTCCGCACAAAGCAAGAGTAGCGTAAAGGTATAAAAATTTCAAAGTTTTTTGTAACGAAATTCCGATTTCTCCGTCTAACCTATGAAGCTGAAGGAGGTGATGACAAGTATGGACTATGAAAAGCTCTATAAAGCCTACT
Source organism: Anthropogastromicrobium aceti (assembly GCF_020687335.1). Taxonomy (NCBI): domain Bacteria; kingdom Bacillati; phylum Bacillota; class Clostridia; order Lachnospirales; family Lachnospiraceae; genus Anthropogastromicrobium; species Anthropogastromicrobium aceti. Next base: position 11,849 of record NZ_JAJEQN010000012.1, on the reverse strand, counting down.
ATTTACAGGTATACTCGTATACTATTTCTCTTGCCAAAAATCGTGAGATAGCAGAGGAAATCACGCAGAACACATTCTATAAGGCTGTTTCTACAACATCAAAATTCAAAGGTAAGTCAGATGAATTGACATGGCTCTGCTCCATAGCAAAAAATCTTTACCATGATGAAATGCGAAGCCGTCAGCGAGTAGCTGATGTGAGTGAAATCAATGACTTGCCATCAAATGAAAATGTTGAGAACTCAGTTGCAGATTCTGACATGGCATTCCGCATACACCTCGTTCTTCACCGTTTGGAAGAACCATACAAAGAAGTCTTTCAGCTTCGCGTATTCGGGGAACTATCTTTTTCACAAATCGCTGCAATTTTTGGAAAAACAGAATCATGGGCGAGAGTTACTTATCATCGTGCAAAGCTAAAAATTCAAGAAAGGATGGACGAAAATCATGAGTAAACAATGCGATATTGTTCGAGATATTCTTCCGCTGTATGTTGACGGTGCTTGCAGCGAAGCAAGCGCAGAGATGGTAAAAGAGCATTTGAACGTCTGTGCTGACTGTAACGCAATTTATCAGAAATTGCTTTCTCACACGAACGAAGATGTTCTTCACGAAGAAAGCGAAAGCGTTATTATGCGCCATGAGGCAAAAGAAAAGCAGAGAGGCAGAAAAAAGATAACGATTGCTGTTCTCGTTTCCATCGCTCTTTGTATCATTGCAATTTTTACAGCTCTCTTTCTGTTACCTATAAACATTGCTTATGAGCCTGTCAAAATCGACTTCCCATTTGAGGTTGAAGATGTCGAAAGCGTTGAAATGTACCACTATGACGGAGTGCCTGCATCAGCAGAAAAGAAAGTAGTTGTTGCTGAAAATGATATAAAGGCCCTGTATGATAAGTTCAAGGGCTTATCCTTAAAAGACAAAACAACTGAGGAAACTGCCGGAGCAGATGTGACCAGCTTTAGATTTAACCTCTCAGATGGAACAAGCTACGATTTGATTTACGCCTGCTATGGAGTTAAAAACGGCGAATTGAAGTCAGAAGCAGGCGGTTTTAAGTATTTCACAAGTGCGGATATTGGCTCTTATTGGAACAATTTGAATACGGAACTTGAAGCAATTCCTATCAATGAGAGTGAATTGCCGTGAGCAGATAGCAAACCCAGCCGAGCCTGTCAACGGTCAAGATGAACGGCGCAAATGCGCCGCCGTTGACAGCCCCGCCCGTCTTTGCTGTTCGGTAATCAAGAGGGCGACAGCACAAAATGCTGCCGCCCTCTGCCATTATTCAGAAAGGGGGATTTCCATGACCGAACACGAAAAGTATCAAGAACATATCCGACATACACACGATGCCTTTTGCAAGACCGTCATTCGCCACGCTGCCATAGACGCAGCCCGGAGCATACGGAGCCGCCGCAAGCGGGAAATCTCGCTTGAATATCTGATAGAAGAAAAACACTATTCATTCAGTACCACAGATAAATACTTTGCGGAGCAATCCGGCATGACCAGCTATCCGCTTTTCGTCTGTGGTCAGATGGTGCTTTTGGAAAGTCCAGAGCTTGCCGCAGCCCTGTCCGCACTATCACAGATGGAACAGGAAATCATTTTCCTGTACTACTTCCAACGATTAACGCATAGGGAGATTGGACGGAGATATGGACGGGCTGGCAACACAACCGGGCGGCGTATTCAGATGATTTTACGGCGGCTACGGGCAGAGTTGGAGGGTTTGTCCTATGAACCAGCTACTTTCCTATGAAACAATCGTTAAGGCAAGCGAGGGCGACCCGGAAGCTGTTGCCGCCGTTCTATCTCATTATGCCGGGTATATTCGCTCTTGTGCGAAAATGGATGGACAGATCAACACAGATATGCAGGAGCATATCGTCAGGCGGCTGATAGAAAGTCTGTTGAAGTTCCGCTTTGACCGCTGATAAAAATAGTGTATAATGAGATAAACCAGCAGTATTTATGGAGATTATTATGGATAGAACATTTCAGAAGTTTTTGCAGAGTAAAATCGACCTTTCCTCCGTGGGCGTAGAGTTCCGTGAAGATAATGCACCATACTTTTGTACGCCTAAAGGAGCATCTATATTTGGTTGGGCAGGTGTGGACGGTATCCATTTCTGCTTTATTCGGGGCTTTGGGAGTATGGTTTTTGCCATTAGCCCTATGAACTCTGCACCCGATTTTGTTCACCCGCTGGCGAGGAATTTTGCAGACTTTTTAAGATTGCTCCTTGCTTGCAGCGATGAAGCAGCTTTGGAGCAAGCGTGGATGTGGGACGAAGCGCAATTTGAAGCCTTTTTGCAGGACAATCCTCCAACGCAGGAACAGCAAAGGACACTTTCGGAGCTTGCCGAGAAAATGAAATTGAAGCCTATGGAGCAGCCGTGGACATATATCAAAGAACTGCAAACATCTTTTGATTATAGCAAAATCAAGTATACCGAGGATTATTATGATACTGATATGAACCCGGATGCAGAACCGACGATCCCGGAGTGGAAAGTCTACTTTGAGGGGAACTTTTGGGGACATTCGGGAAAAGACCGTGCCGGGACAGAAATACGAGTAGATCAGCAATTTGAATGGGCTGGTCATCATTGGACGATTCCTGCGGCGTATTCTTGCAGCAAGGGACTTGTCTTGGATCTCTGTATGTGTACCCCCGCAGAGGACATTCGCAAGTTTATGAAAAAGTGGGATTTACACCCCGAAAATGATTCCTGCGAATACTTCACGCAGGAGCAGCAAATGCAAATAGATTTAGACAATCCGCTTTGCCTTGACTTTATTCCTCGTCTGGAATTGAACGGGAAAATAATACAGACTTCTCATGGTTGCTCTGTGGTCTTTAATCCATGTTTGCCAGATGGAATGATCAATGAAACGGAAGCAAAGTGGGCGTTGGAACACTATGACTTGGATATATCCTATGGATGGATGATTTTTAGGGCAGCTTTTCCATGGACAAGCAAACGCCGCCCTGAGATAAAATCACTCGCCCTCACGATGGAGCAGCAGTCACGCCGTGTCCCAGGACCACATTTCAAGGCACACGCTCCCGGCGATTCGTTTTCTTTCTCCCATCCAGCCAGCGGAACAAAATACACATTGACCGTACGGGAATTGGAGCAGCAGACAATTTCTCAAAAGTGCGTTGGCTCTGACCGTTGGTTTTATCCGACGCATTTTACTGCCATGAGCTACACGCTTTCGCCTAAACCAGACGATGATATTTTAATCCGTGATTGTGCCAATGGCGATAAGCCTTTAGAAATCGCTCCTATAACAAATCACTTTGCGCCGGAAGCTCAAAACGATATTGTTTGTGTCGGCATTATCGGCGGTGCGGATGGGCCAACGGCAATCCTGTGTGGTGCCAGCAAGCAAGAAAATCTCCATGTTGCTTGCTCTGCCCTACACTTTGAGCCAATATCGGACGATATTGAATGGCGGGTTGAGTTTAATATTCTCCAGCCTTTGAAAAAAACATTTTTGCTCATATAACGTACATTCAGTTAATTCTACGTTAGGTAAAATGGACAAACAAATCGACACAGATATGCAGGAACATTGATGTTGTTATACACTTCTTTAATTGCAAGTATGAATGTGGAAAATACAACAGAGTGGAATACTGAATGGGGGAGATATTGGCAAACAGTATCTGATATGGGGTTATTCCCTGTGCTGATAATAGGAATTATTTTATTGGTAACAGGTATTACATTTTCTTTATGGGGTGTTTTTTCAAAGGAAGATAAATAAACGCAATTCCAGTTTGACGAACTGGCTGACAATTTAATACCATCGCCCATCACAGCGGCATATAAGCAGTAAATCTTGAAAAAGGTTTGCTGCTTTTTTGCCCCCATTTTCAAAAATCTTTGGCAAACCACACCGCCGGATTGTTGTAGGGAGCAGACAGGAAAAATAAAAAAATTTCCGCTGTGTTTGCCAAAACGAACCCTTTTCACCGTTGTAGTGGTGAAAAGCGGGCAGAACACGCCGCCGCAATCGCTATATTGGTGAAGCAAGCCAGTATATCCGCAGACCAGAGCCGCCGAGAAAAGCGGCAGTTTTTTAGAGCAAGATTCTACCGCAGTACCAAAATTCGCTTTTCGCTCATTTTGCCCCTGCGGGAATCTTGTTGGGGAGTGCCTTCCCCAAACCCTGCTTATGCGGCTTGCGCCGCTTAAAAATCCCTCAAAATATTTTTTCGGATTTTTCAAAAACAGTTCCGCTTTACCCCCTGTTTTTCTCCTATTAGTGAGAGGACACCACGCACAGAAAGGAGGTTTTACCATGCGAAAACGATACAACACACCGCACCGCAGCCGGGTAGTCAAGACACGCATGACCGAGGAAGAATACGCCGAGTTTGCGGAAAGGCTTTCTGCCTGCAACATGAGCCAAGCCGAGTTTATCCGGCAAGCCATAACCGGGGCAGCCATACGCCCCATCATAACCGTTTCCCCCGTCAATGACGAGCTGCTTGCCGCTGTCGGGAAGCTGACCGCCGAATACGGCAGGATCGGCGGCAACTTAAACCAGATAGCCCGGACGCTGAACGAGTGGCACAGTCCCTATCCGCAGCTTGCCGGGGAGGTACGGGCGGCAGTTTCCGACCTTGCTGCCCTAAAGTTTGAAGTCTTGCAGAAAGTGGGTGACGCTGTTGGCAACATTCAAACATATCAGCTCTAAAAATGCTGACTATGGCGCAGCGGAAGCCTACCTCACATTTGAGCATGACGAGTTTACCATGAAGCCCACCCTTGATGAAAACGGGCGGCTGATATCGAGGGAGGATTACCGCATTTCTTCCCTTAACTGCGGGGGCGAGGATTTCGCTGTTGCCTGTATGCGAGCCAATCTCCGCTATGAGAAAAACCAAAAACGGGAAGATGTGAAAAGCCACCACTATATCATTTCCTTTGACCCACGGGACGCAGCGGACAACGGCTTGACCGTAGACCGGGCGCAAGCATTGGGCGAGGAATTTTGTGCCGAGCATTTCCCCGGACACCAAGCCATTGTCTGCACCCACCCGGACGGACACAACCACAGCGGCAATATCCATGTTCATATCGTTATCAATTCTCTGCGTATTGAGGAAGTACCCTTGCTGCCCTACATGGACAGACCGGCAGATACCCGTGCCGGGTGCAAACATCGCTGCACGGACGCTGCTATGGAATACTTCAAAGCCGAGGTCATGGAGATGTGCCACCGGGAAAATCTCTATCAAATCGACCTTTTGCATGGCAGCAAAAACCGCATTACCGAGCGTGAGTATTGGGCGCAGCGGAAAGGGCAGGCAAAGCTGGACAAGGAAGCTGCCGCCTTGCCAGCCGAGGAGCAACCAGCCAAGCCCACGAAGTTTGAAACAGACAAGGAAAAATTGCGGCAGGCCATACGCACCGCGCTGTCCTCTACCGCAAGCTATGGCGAGTTCGCCGCCGTTCTCTTGCAACAGGGCGTGACCGTCAAGGAGAGCCGGGGGCGGCTTTCTTACCTCACGCCGGACAGGACAAAGCCTATCACAGCCCGGAAGCTGGGGGACGATTTTGACAAGGCTGCTGTCCTTGCCCTGCTCACGCAGAACGCCCACAGAGCCGCCGAACAAAGCAAAGCCATACCGGAATACCCCCACACCCAAAAGGGACGCTTGCGGGAGGAAAAAGCCACAAAAACCACCCCGGCAGACAACACCTTGCAGCGCATGGTTGACCGGGAAGCAAAGCGAGCCGAGGGAAAGGGCGTGGGCTATGACCGCTGGGCGGCAAAGCACAACCTAAAGCAAATGGCAGCTACCGTTACCGCCTATCAGCAGTATGGATTTTCTTCCCCGGAGGAACTGGACGAAGCCTGTTCTGCCGCTTATACCGCCATGCAGGAAAGCCTTGCAGAGCTAAAGCAGGTGGAAAAGACGCTAAACGGGAAAAAGGAGCTGCAACGGCAGGTGCTTGCCTATTCCAAGACCCGCCCTGTCCGGGACGGGCTGAAACAGCAGAAAAACGCCAAAGCAAAAGCAGCCTACCGTCAGAAGCACGAAAGCGACTTTATCATAGCAGACGCAGCCGCCCGTTATTTCAGAGAGAACGGCATTTCCAAGCTGCCGAGCTATAAAGCCCTGCAAGCAGAGATTGAAAGCCTTATCAAAGAGAAAAACAGCGGCTACAACGATTACCGGGCAAAACGGGAGGAATACCGCCGCTTACAGACTGTCAAGGGCAATATCGACCAGATTTTACGCCGGGAGCGCAAGCCTGTGAAAAGGCAGGAACAGGAGCGATAAAAACCGCCCCCAAAATGTACCCGAACCCATACAGAACAAGGGGGCTGCCCCGTACCCTATCCCCAATACCAAAGGATTTTTTAACGGGCTTACAGGGCAGAAAAACCCCGAAAATGATACCGAGATGATACAGAATTACCGCCGATACCGCCACACCAGCGGAAACGGCAGAAAGGAGCGCACCCATGCCAAGAATGAGCAAGAAACGGCGGCTGGAATGGTCTTTTTTCCTGCGGCAAGTGAAAGTCGGGAATACCACCTGCGACCGTATCACATACAACGACCTCTGCCGGGGCTGTACCCATAGCTGTAAGCAGAGCTTCCGGGCGGTTGTCATACTCTGCCCCCGCTACTACTCCAAACGCCGGAAAAAGGAGGACGGGGACAATGGCAGATAACCGCAAGTATTACTACCTCAAGTTGAAAGAGAACTTTTTTGACAGCGACTCCATTGTGCTGCTGGAAGATATGAAAGACGGGATTTTATACTCCAATATCCTCTTGAAGCTGTACTTAAAATCGCTGAAAAACGGCGGGAAATTGCAGCTTGACGAGCATATCCCCTACACAGCGCAGATGATAGCGACACTGACCCGCCACCAGATAGGAACGGTTGAGAGGGCTTTGGAGATTTTCCGGCAGTTGGGGCTTGTGGAGCAGCTTGACAGCGGGGCTTTCTATATGACCGACATTGAGTTGATGATAGGACAGTCCTCTACCGAAGCCGAGCGAAAACGGGCTGCAAGGCTGGAAAACAAGGCACTTTTACCGCCCCGGACAAAAGGCGGACATTTGTCCGACATTCGTCCACCAGAGAAAGAGATAGAGTTAGAGAAAGAGATAGAGATAGAAAAAGAGAGAGAGGGAGAAACGGGACACCCCGCCCCCGCCGCTTATGGCAGATACAACAATGTGATACTGACCGATACAGAGCTTTCCGGGCTGAAAACAGAGCTGCCCGACAAGTGGGAGTATTATATTGACCGGCTTTCCTGCCATATCGCTTCCACTGGGAAGCAGTACCACAGCCATGCAGCCACCATTTACAAGTGGGCGCAGGAAGACGCTGCCAAAGGCAAGGCTACCCCGAAACAGGGCATACCCGATTATTCATGCAAGGAGGGCGAGAGCTTATGAAAAACGAGATTGAAGCTATGATTACGGACATTACAGCCACTACCGCCGAAGCGGAGGACTACACAGGCGAGGACGGGCTTTTATACTGCGGCAAGTGCCATACGCCCAAAGAAGCCTACTTTGCAGAGGGAAAGACCTGTTTCGGGCGTGACCGCCACCCAACAGACTGCGACTGCCAGCGAGCAGCCCGTGAAAAGCAGCAAGCCGCCGAAAGCCGACAGAAGCACCTTGAAAAAGTGGAGGACTTGAAACGCCGGGGCTTTACCGACCCTGCTATGCGGAACTGGACATTTGAGCATGACAACGGCAGAAACCCACAGACCGAAACCGCCCGCTTTTATGTGGAGAGCTGGGAAACCATGCAGGCTGAAAATATCGGCTACCTGTTTTGGGGCGGCGTGGGGACAGGAAAAAGCTACCTTGCCGCCTGTATCGCCAACGCCCTTATGGAGAAAGAGGTTGCCGTCTGTATGACAAACTTTGCAACCATACTCAATGACCTTGCTGCCAGCTTTGATGGCAGGAACGAATATATTTCCCGCCTTTGCAGCTACCCCCTGCTGATACTTGATGATTTCGGTATGGAGCGAGGGACAGAATACGGGCTGGAACAGGTTTACAGCGTGATTGACAGCCGTTACCGATGCGGCAAGCCGCTGATCGCCACGACCAACCTCACGCTGGAGGAATTGCAGCACCCGCAGGACACGCCCCACGCCCGTATCTATGACAGGCTGACTTCCATGTGCGCCCCCGTCCGCTTCACGGGCAGCAACTTCCGAAAGGAAACCGCACAGGAAAAGCTGGAACGCTTAAAGCAACTGATGAAGCAGCGAAAGGAGAGCCTATGACAGAAACGAAACAGACAAGCACCACCAAAACAGACCGCCGCCCGGACTGTGTGACGGAAATCCGCATGGGCAACTCCGTCCTTACCATTTCCGGCTTCTTCAAGCAGGGCGCAACCAACACCGCAGCCGACAAGATGATGAAAGTGCTGGAAGCGGAAGCTGCTGCCGGACATACGCCACCGTTCAGCGCATAAGTGATGACATGGAAAAGCGGTCACGCCGGGGAGCATGACCGCTGGAATATCAGTAACAACTTTATTTTTTCCGAAGTTTCAACTCAATGCCTTTTGGAGCAGCTATATCCTGCAACAGTTTTGCGATAACAGAAGCCTGTTCTTTCTTTCCCATACTTTGAAAATCCTTATCGGATTTAACTGTCTGCAAGATATTTTCAATTTCTTTAATCGTTAAGAGATTGACTGCAACACAGAATAGATTTTTTCTGCGCCCGTCATTATAGTGTGACAAGAGGAAATCCAATAATTTGCGCTTTTCTTCCTGTTCAGCATTATAGGCGGGAATCCCTATCTGGCTGGCTTTTTCCATGTCATTCATTTGATTGTGATGAGTTATAAAAGAATCAAAATCATCTATATGAGCGTATTTGTCACAAGGGAAGCTGGTACACTGAAAGCAATATTCGATTTTCCCATGTTCAATACTGCACTTTGCGATTTTACAACTTTGATTATCAACGCCGCAACCGGAACAATGCCCTGCCAAATTCATAGGACATAATTTACAATTTAGACCACAAAGAGAAAGGTACTGATTGTTACGGACAAACCCTTTCATTGTCACACCCCCTTGTATTGATTAGCCCCATTTTACCATAAGAACAAGAGTTTTTCTACTATGCAATCCCAGTCATCTGCTACACAAAAAATAGCAATTTGACCGACCATAAAGAAGCAGATTTGACGCTTTTGCCGCTATACAGACAGCCGCCCCATGTGGTACAATCAAGGTACGGAATAGTGGGGCTGGCTGTCGGAAACGGAGGATTTTATGTTAAGACAGACCAACCAACAACCAATTACCGCCCTTTACCCAAGACTTTCCCATGAGGACGAGCTGCAAGGCGAGAGCAATTCCATTTCCAACCAGAAGCGTATCCTTGAAACCTATGCAAAGCAGAACGGCTTTTCCAATCTGCGCTGGTACACGGACGACGGTTATTCTGGTGCGAACTTTCAAAGACCCGGTTTCCAAGCCATGCTTGCGGACATTGAAGCCGGAAAAGTCGGGACAGTTATCGTAAAGGATATGTCGAGGTTAGGGCGAAACTACCTGCAAGTGGGAATGTACACGGAAATGATTTTCCCACAGAAAGGTGTCCGCTTCATCGCTATCAATGACGGAGTGGACAGCGCACAGGGCGACAATGACTTTGCCCCGCTGCGGAATATCTTTAACGAATGGCTGGTGAGAGATACGAGCAAGAAAATACGGGCGGTAAAACGCTCAAAAGGCATGAGTGGCAAGCCTATCACAAGCAAGCCTGTGTATGGCTACCTCATGGACGAGGACGAAAATTTCATTATTGACGAGGAAGCCGCACCCGTAGTCAAGCAGATATACAACCTCTGCCTTGCCGGGAATGGTCCGACCAAGATAGCCCGTATGCTCACAGAGCAGCAAATCCCCACGCCGGGGACGCTGGAATACCGCAGGACGGGCAGCACCCGCCGCTACCACCCCGGATATGAGTGCAAGTGGGCGACCAATACCGTTGTGCATATCCTTGAAAACCGGGAATACACAGGCTGTCTGGTAAACTTCAAGACGGAAAAACTCTCTTACAAAGTCAAGCACAGTGTAGAAAATCCCCCGGAAAAGCAAGTGATTTTCGAGAACCACCACGAGCCTATCGTAGACACCCAAACATGGGAACGGGTGCAGGAGCTACGCAAGCAGCGTAAACGCCCCAACCGCTATGATGAAGTGGGCTTGTTCTCCGGCATACTGTTCTGTGCGGACTGCGGCAGTGTGATGTATCAGCAGCGATACCAGACGGACAAGCGCAAGCAGGACTGTTATATCTGCGGCAACTACAAGAAACGCACCCATGACTGTACGGCGCACTTTATCCGTACCGACCTCTTGACCGCTGGTGTACTCTCCAATCTGCGGAAAGTGACAAGCTATGCGGCAAAGCATGAAGCCCGGTTTATGAAGCTCTTGATTGAGCAGAACGAGGACGGGGGCAAACGCAGGAACGCCGCCAAGAAAAAGGAACTGGAAGCCGCCGAGAAACGCATAGCCGAGTTATCCGCTATCTTCAAGCGGCTGTATGAGGACAGCGTGACCGGGCGCATATCAGACGAGCGTTTCACAGAGCTGTCGGCAGACTATGAAGCAGAACAACGGGAGCTGAAAGAAAGAGCCGCTGCTATCCAAGCGGAGCTTTCCAAAGCACAGGAAGCCACCGTGAACGCAGAAAAGTTTATGAATGTTGTCCGGCGGCATACCAGCTTTGAAGAACTTACCCCTACTCTGCTGCGGGAGTTTGTAGAGAAAATCGTTGTGCATGAGTGCAGCTATGACGAGAACAAGACCCGTAGGCAGGACATTGAGATTTATTATTCTTTTGTTGGCAAGGTGGACTTGCCCGAATAACCGCCCGACCTGTCCGACACAATGCGCAAGTGCCGGATAGGAACGGCAAAATTTTTTACACTTCTATTACTTCTTTATCACACATAAGTAAAATCACAGGGCATGAAGCAGCTCATGGCCGGTGCTGGTGTAGCCGTTGTTGGTATGGTTCTTGTACCTCTGCTCTCCGGGCTGTTCTCTGTCTAAGCGTTCCTACATGAAATCCTTGCCGCTCCCGCAGCTCTGCGGGGGCGGCGGAAAGGAGGTTGACACCGTATGGATTTCTTACTTGAAGCCCTGACGAATTGGCTGAAAGAAATGCTGGTGGGCGGTATTATGAGCAACCTTTCGGGGATGTTTGACAGCGTAAACCAACAGGTCGCGGATATATCCGTACAGGTAGGACAGACCCCACAGGGATGGAATGGCAGTATTTTCAATATGATTGAGAATCTGTCCAACTCCATCATGGTACCGATTGCAGGTGTGATCCTGGCTATCGTGATGACCGTAGACCTGATCCAGATGATTGCAGACAAGAACAACCTGCATGATGTGGATACCTGGATGATTTTCAAGTGGGTGTTCAAATCAGCTGCCGCCATCCTCATTGTCACAAACACATGGAATATCGTGATGGGCGTCTTTGATATGGCGCAGAGCGTGGTGGCACAGGCGGCAGGGATTATCAATTCGGATGCGTCCATTGACATTTCCTCAGTTATGACCGATCTGGAGCCGAGGCTGATGGAAATGGATTTGGGACCGCTGTTCGGACTGTGGTTCCAATCCCTCTTTATTGGCATTACCATGTGGGCGTTGTATATCTGTATCTTTATCGTTATTTATGGCCGTATGATCGAGATCTACCGCGCGTCCAGAAGCGCCGCTTTTCATCCAAAGGCGGTGTGCGGGCATTTTGGGAACCCGGCTTTAGCAAGCCGGTA